>DATCPW010000181.1:0-2551 GCA_036569865.1 Candidatus Dormiibacterota bacterium | reverse complement strand
CTGACAGAGGACCTGGCCCGCGCCGGCCTTAGCATCACTCCGCCCGAATACCTTCTGATTCGGATCGGGGCCGTGGCATTGGGAGCCCTCATCGGGCTGTTTCGGTTCGGCTTCTCC
The DNA here is from genome assembly GCA_036569865.1 of Candidatus Dormiibacterota bacterium. Classification (GTDB taxonomy): domain Bacteria; phylum Chloroflexota; class Dormibacteria; order Dormibacterales; family Dormibacteraceae; genus Palsa-872. Next base: position 2,434 of record DATCPW010000181.1, on the reverse strand, counting down.
GCCGGCCCGCTCATCCTCGGCGCCGTCGGGTTCGTCCTCCCACCACTGGTGCTCGCATACCTGCAGCGCCGGCGCCAGAACCTGTTCAATGACCAGCTGGCCGCGATGCTGCAGCTGCTCTCGAACTCGCTGAAGACCGGTTACGCGATCGACCGCGCGCTGGAGACGGTGGCCGCCAAATCGCGGCCTCCGGTCTCAACGGAGTTCGAGCGCGTGACCACCGAGGTGACGCTGGGTACGTCGGTTGAAGATGCGCTGAGCGCGCTGCTGCTGCGAATCAACAGCCCGGACCTCGAGTTCATCGTCACGGCGATCCTTCTCCACATCCGGGTCGGTGGCAACCTGGCGGAGGTCCTCGACACCATCTCCGACACGCTGCGCGATCGCCTCCAGACGAAGCGTGACATGAGCGTGCTCACCGCGCAGTCACGGGCTTCCGCAACCATCATCACCGGCCTGCCGATCCTGCTCGCGCTCGGCCTCTACATTTTCGTGCCGGGCTACTTCGCGCCGATGACGTCCACGTTCATCGGCTACATCCTGCTCGGCATCGCCGCGCTGCTCATCATCATCGGCAACGTGCTCATCAACCGCATGACCTCGCTCCAGGCTTAGCCGAATGCTGCTCATCGCGGTGACGGCGGGAATCATCTGCGGAGTGATCGTGGTCGCGTTTTTCGTCGCGCTGGATCGCAACCTGGCCGCGGCAGCCAAGACCAATGGAGTCTGGACCGCGCCGCCGGTCAACACGCCACTGTTGAAGCGACTCGAATCATTGGCGCGTCCGCTGGCCAACCGGTTGCCGGCGCTGGCGGCGGGCGAGCTGCGTAACAGGCTGAGCCGGGCCGGCGATCCCGGCAACCTGACCCCTGCGGGCTTCCAGGCCGTTCGGTACGGGCTTGCGGCGCTTCTCGCCATCGCAGGGCTCGCACTAGGACTCTTTGTGCATACGAACTTCCCAACATTGCTGACCGCTGTGGCCAGCGGCGTCGTTGCGGCTTTCCTTGGCTATTTCCTCCCTCTTCTTTGGTTGAACCAGAGGATCGCCGCCCGCCGGACACAGATTCAGAGGTCGCTGGCCGAGGCCACGGACCTGCTGACGCTGGTGGTCGAGTCAGGCATGAGCCTCGACGAGGGGCTGCTGAGCATCACGGAGCGCTTCCACAATGCGCTGGGGGACGAGATCGGCAAGGTGCTGCGCGAGATCAGGCTGGGCCGACCGCGAATGTCCGCGCTGGAGCACATGGCGGACACGTGCGGGGTGGCGGACCTTCACCACCTGGTCGAGTCGATAGTGCAATCCGATCAGATGGGCGTCCCAATCGCGAGGCTCCTGAGGGTGCAGGCGACAGAGATGAGGAGGCGGCAGCGGCAGACGGCGCAGGAGCGGGCCGCGCAAGCGTCATCGCGCATGGTGTTCCCGATGGTCGGGTGCATCTTTCCCGTCCTCTGGATCGTGTTGCTCGGCCCCGCGATCATCCAGATCCTGAGCACCGTTCGCTAGCGCATGAGCGGTCGCACGACCTCACGGGGTCTGCAACAGTCGTTCAGCGACCTCGACAAGCCGCTCTACACGATCAGCGTCGCAGCGGAGATCCTGGAGACGCACCCGCGCACGTTGATGCTGTACGAGGATGCGCAACTCCTGGAGCCGCATCGGACGGCAACGAACCGGCGGCGCTACTCGCAGCGGGACATCAGCAAGGTGCAGGTGATCCAGTACCTGACGCGGGAGAAGGGGGTCACCCTGGCGGGAGTGCGGCACATCCTGAGCCTGTTCGACGTGATGAAGAAGCACAAGGTGGAACCGCCGGCCAACCTTAGAGAGATCTTCGACAGGTACTCGCAGATCAATTAGGGTCCGGCGTTCCACAGGCGCGCTTGGAGTACGTGGCGCGCTTGGGAACGGGCTGGGAAGGTGGGGTCGGGCTTCGGTTGGGAGTGTTGGGTTCAGTAGCGGGAGTCGTCGCGATGCGCCGAAAAATAAATTTGGAAATGGGCCAACTTCGTGCGTTAACGTATTGACCTACGAACAAATGTTTGATACGCTTGTTTCACCTGACCATACACTTCACTCAGGTGGCTTCGAACAGATCACTCAGGGGCCGGAGATCCATTGGATGCGCGCGCGGCGAGGCAGCCTGGCCTTGCCGGTGCGACCGACGATCTGCTCGTAGGGGAGTGGGTCGACTCGTACAGCGTTCTCGAGCAGGCGCTTGAAGAGCAGGCCGCGGTGACGCGAACGTCGACGGTTGAAGCGGAAGGTGAACTCGTCCAGGTAGTAGTCGATATGGTCGAGGCTCGCCGCGCCCTGATGAGTCCCGAGCAGCCAGCGTTTGAGCAGGGCGACCACCAGGTGGACGCGCGGCAGCAGCTCGGTGGCAGCTGTCTTTCCGCGCCCGCGCAGGACGACGGGCTGGTGGTCGTAGCCGGC
>DATCPW010000180.1:0-3107 GCA_036569865.1 Candidatus Dormiibacterota bacterium | reverse complement strand
GAATCCGTTCCGAGCCACCGGCCGCCTCTCCTCTTGCTGCATGGCCTGAGCTCGAACGCCCGTTACTGGGAGCGGCTGGCGCGTCACCTCCCGGAGCGCCGGCTGATCGCGCTGGACCAGCGCGGCCACGGGCTCACCGGCGAGCCTCCGCGGGCGCCGAGGTTTCCCGACGGTTATTCGATGGACGAGCTGCTGAAGGACGTCGATTTCGTGATCGGCCAGCTGGGCCTCGAGAAGCCGGTTGTGGTTGGGCACTCGTGGGGTGCCACGGTTGCGTTGGAGCTGGTGGGCACGCGCCAGGGCAGTGCGGGCGGGCTGGTGTTCATCGACGGTCCCGTCCAGAGCGCCGCCAACCTCTTCAGCTGGGAAGAGGCGCAGAAGCTCATGCAGCCGCCGCTGCCGCGATTTGCGTCTTTCGAAGAAGCCGTGTCCCAGTCGAAGCGCGACTTCGAAGGCGCGTGGGACCAGGATCTCGAGTCATTTGTGAAGTCGAGGATCGTGCCGGATGGCGACAGGCTGGTCCTGACCCTCACAGCGCCGGTGAGGCTGGAGCTGCTGCGCGGTCTCTACGAAGCTCAGCCCGACGTCTTGTGGCCGCGCGTCGAGGTGCCGGCCGCCGCTCTGCTCGCTCGGCACGGCCCTGCGAGGATTGCCTCGTCGCGTGAGATGGGCGCGGCTCGGCTCGCGGAGCTGGCGCCGAACGTCGAGATCCGCTGGTACGAGTCGCCGCATGACATTCCGCTGTTCGTGCCTGCGGAGGTGGCTGCCGTGATCGAGCACATTGCGTCGCTCGCTGCCGGCGGTACGTCAGAGGCGGCCGCCGGATAGGAGCTTCAGCGCGGCAAGAAGCGCAGCGGCGCCGATGAAAGCGACAACGATGCTGCCCCAGAAGCCGACAGTCGTGTTGGCTCCGAAGATGGCCGCGAGGATATAGCCGCCGATGAATGCGCCGGCGACTCCCACCAGGATGTCGGCGACGCAGCCAAATCCGCGACCGGCCACCACTCGTGCCGCGACCGCGCCGGAGATCAGGCCAACCAGGATCCACAACAGCCACGATCCAGGCTGCAGATTCCAGCTCGGCAAGCCCGCGAGCACGAGGATCACCGTTTTGCCAGCCAGCTCGCGATCAGGGTGAAGACCTCCTCGTTGTCGCGGTCGTTGAACGGCTCATGGTAGCGGCCTTCCAGCAGCCTCAGCTCGCTCATCGCCGTCGCCTTGTCGTGAAGCTCTTTGCTGCCTTCGGGGTCGATTAGACCGTCGTCGGTGCCGGCCAGGATGAGAAAGGGGACCTTGATCTCGCCCGCGCGATTGAGGATGTCGCGCGACGCCGCCAACCACTCGGTGTACAGGCGGAGCGAGATCTTGCTGTGGACCAGCGGGTCCGCGCGGTAAGCCTCCACCACCTCGGGGATTCGCGAAAGCAGCTTGGGGTCGACCTCGTTATCGAGAGCCAGCTTGGGCAGGACCTTCGATGCAGTGGTTCCCAGTCTGATCTTCCACGCCGGGACTTTGACTTTCACCTTGAGCGCCGGGCTCGAGACTATGAAGCGCCGGGCGTCGCTCAACTTGCCGGCGAGAACCGTGCTCAACAGGGTGGCGCCGCCAAACGAGTGACCGAGCGGCACGACCTCGCCGCCCGTGATCGAAGCTACGTGGGCCACGAAAGCCGATACATCGTCGGTCCATTGCGACCAGGAGTCGACGTGGCCTCGCGGCCCAGGGCTGTTGCCATGGCCGCGCAGGTCGATGGCATACGTGCCAAAGCCATGCTTCGCCATTCCCTGCGCGAAACGCTCGTAGCGTCCGGCGTGCTCGCCCAAGCCGTGAGCAACGGCGAACGTTACGTGGGCGCCGGCAAGAGGCCAGGCGCGATATGCGATCTTCGTGCCGTCGGCCGAGGTGACGAAGCCTCCGGCCGAGGCGGCGACCTCAGCTGCCAAGATGCCCGAAGCCTCTCAGGATCTTGAGCGCTTCCTGTTCTGCCTCCAGCAGCGTTGGAGCATAGGCGCGAATGCCGCAAAGCGCGTAAGCCCACTCGGGACTCTCCGGACCTTGCGAGTGCAGCCGGAACGTCGGCGGGTAGAAAAATATCCTTTCGCCCTGCACCTTCTTGATCACCGGCCGCTTTGCCAGCACATCTTCGAGCGCAAGGCCACTGGGCAAGCGGCCGTTTCGGAACTCGAGGCGGCGCAGCTTGGCCAATGGGTGGTCCTCATCTCTCATGGCGACCCTGATCCCGTACTCCGCGCTCAGGTCGCGCATGAAGATCGTGACGATGAGAGCGTCCGTCTCGTCGCCGGCCATCTTCACAAAGCCGGCTGCGCTGAGGTCTCCGTTCTCTTCCAACCGGAGGTGGCGGAAGTACTCCATCTCGAACAGGCCGGTTGAGCGAGGGCTGGCCACCCACGGCGCATCACGACACCAGGTCCTCGCGGCCAAGAGCGATTCGAACTGCTCGTGGACCCGCTCCACCCGCTGCTCCGGCAGGCCGTGCAACCGATAGTGAAGGACTCGCGGCATCGCGTTCCTAGCCTACCGGTTCAGGACCAGGGTCGCGCTCGCGAGCCCGCCGCATCATCTCCTCCTGCCATGGGGGCGCCTTCACCGCCACGGCCAGCCGCTCGGCCCCGGCGGCAAGCAGGAAATCGCCCCTTCGGGCGGTCTCGAGAAAGGTGCGCTGCTGCCGGCTCAGGTGAAATGTGCGCTGCAGCTTAGCGGCCTCGCCGGGTCGCTGGACGCCGAAGAACAGGACCGCAGGGTTGGTGGCGACAACGGCTCCCTGGTCCGAGCTCAAAAGATCGCCTGGGTTCTGGGTCGCGAAAACCAACGATCCGTCGTACTTGCGAATCCTTCGTGCGAGGCTGACCACAAACCGCCGGATCGTGGGATCTTCAAAGAGGAGGCCGAGCTCATCCACGATTAGCATCCGGCGGCGGTCCTTTCTCTTGATACGCGACCACAAAGCTTCGGCGAGGAGAAAGTGGACCGGCGCCACCATCTCGTCGCGGAGCTCGCGCATGCCGAACACCACGATGGGCGCGTCGAGGTCGATGTTGGTCGGGGCGCTGAACATCTGGCCGAGGCTGCCATGCACCCAGCGCGTC
>DATCPW010000179.1:0-3247 GCA_036569865.1 Candidatus Dormiibacterota bacterium | reverse complement strand
TGGGATGCCGCCGACATACCCGCGCGCGGCCTGTACTTCGGCCACGCGACAGGCTCAGCCTCACCACTTGGCTGGGCGCATGCGGAATATCTCGAGTTGCTCGTGACGATTGCGCTCGCCGGATTCCCGGACATCGTGCTGCCTGCGCGGCGGCGGTACACAGAAGGACAGGCGCAGGAGCCGGCCTTTGTCTGGACCCACCGCCATCAGATCACACGGCTTGCACCTGGACGGCGTTTGCGCGTGCAACTGCCGCGACCCGGCTCGATCCATTACTCCTTCGACGAGTGGAAGACCTTCGGTGAGGTTGAGGCGATCGACACGACGCTTGGGGTGTGGGTGGCTGAGGTGCCTTCAAACAAGCTCGCTTCGGGCACGACCTTCTCATGGACGGCGCACTACATGACCGGCTGGGAAGGCAAGAACTACACGCTGACCGTCGGCTAGCGGCGCCTAGCGTTCTTCTGAGAGTCCGCTAGCGCTCTTCCGGCGGCTCGAGGTCGTCGAGTCGAAGCTCGTTGGCGCCGTCCTCGTCGAACTGGCTGTGCAGCTCGCCGCAATCCGCGCAGCGGTAGTACTCACCGACGAATCCCTTGTGCCACACGGCATAGCTCACGACGCCAGGTTCCTCTACCAGGATCTCCTGCTCGAGCCGGTAGATGACCTGCTCCCAGCCACCGGCTTCGAGATCGTCGTCGAGGATGACCAGGCAGTAAGGGTGCGGCTCACCCCAGATCACAGTCACCTCGCCGCGCCGTTCGTCCTCGACGTTGACGATCGACCACGCCTCGGCCCCCTGGCCGCGCGTGCTGCGCACGAGTCGGAGCTGCGCCCAGAACCGCTCGGCTGCTTCGCGTTCGGCCTTGTCATGCTCGGCCTGCGCCTCCTGGAATGCGCTCCACATCCGCAGCAGATGGTTGCGAAACCGGTGGTACGTCGGCAGCAGCTTGGGCTGCTGCTTGGGCGACCCGATGAGCTGCTCGAAGGCGTGCTCGAATGCAGCCTCGACGCGCTCCTGACGGTCGGCCACGTCTGTCGCCCACGACTCGTCCTCCGACAGCCGCATGCTCTCGTTGAGCACGACTTCGAAGTTCAGCCAGTCGTCCCCGAACTCGGGAACGAACACGCTCTCGACAAGGTCGGCGAGCCGGTGCTCCTCCAACAGGGCAGGGGTCACCTTGCCCCGTGCATCAGGCCAGCCCTTCCAGCCCATGACGTTGTGGATCCAGTAGTCGAAGATCGTCACGGCGTACTGCAGCGCCGCGGGGGAGGACCAGATCTCGGTCGGCCAGGTCCTCTTGCCGGTCCGGACCTTGTTGTACAGGGCGATGACCTGCTCTTCGTCCAGGTATTCGGTTTCCATCGGCTCTCCACTATAGGAATAAGCGGGAAACGACCCTAGGAATAAGCCCAGAGGGTCGCTGGGTATAGTGAGTTGAGATGGCACCGGCTCGCAGCTTCACTCCCGATCAGGTCTCCCGCTATGCGCGGCACCTCATCCTGCCTGAGGTGGGCGGGGCAGGCCAGCGCAAGCTGCTGTCCTCCAGCGTCCTCCTCCTGGGAGCCGGCGGCCTGGGCTCGCCCGCAGCGATGTACCTGGCGGCGGCGGGGGTCGGCAAGATCGGAATCGTCGACTTCGACACCGTGGATGCCTCGAACCTCCAGCGCCAGCTGCTGCACGGCACGAAGGACATCGGCCGCCTCAAGGTCGAATCCGCCGCGGAGACCCTGCGCAACCTGAACCCCGACGTCGAGGTAGTGCCCATCAGCGAGCACCTCAACTCGGAGACCGCGATGCGTATCTTCGCCCCATACGACGTGATCGTCGACGGCACCGACAACTTTCCTACTCGATACCTCGCCAACGACGCGGCCCACTTCCTCGCCAAGCCACTGGTCCACGGCAGCATCCTCAGATTCGAAGGGCGCCTCGCGCTGTTCGACTCCGCCAAGGGCACCGGCTGCTACCGCTGCCTCTTTCCCGAGCCCCCACCGCCGGGCGAGGTGCAGAGCTGCGCCGAGGCCGGCGTCTTCGGAGTGCTGCCCGGGATCATCGGCAGCATGATGGCGTTCGAGACCATCAAGTACCTCCTGAACATCGGCCGGCCGATGATCGGGCGTTACCTGCTGTTCGAGGGCGAGGACATGACGTTCCGCGAGCTGAAGCTGCCCCACAACAAGGCCTGCCCGCTGTGTGGCGAGCACCCGACGGTGACGGGTCTGATCGACTACGAGGCCTGGTGCGGTATGCAGGCCATGGAGCCTTCGCAAGCCCAGGCCAGCTAACCTTCGAACTGGACGAATGATCCAGCTCGACCGCCTCGACACGACCCGCCTCGACAAAGCCCGTGGGATCGTTCGCGACCTCGGCTCGGTGCTCATCGCCTACTCAGGTGGAGTCGACTCCTCGCTGTTGCTGAAGCTCGCTCTCGAAGAGCTGGGCGACGGCGCGGTTGCGGTGCTGGCGAGCTCGCCCGCATATCCCGAGTCGGAGCAGGAGGAGGCCCGCACGCTTGCCGCCGCGTTGGGCGCGCGCCTGATCGACGTGACAACGAGCGAGGTAGAGCTCGACGCGTACACGCGAAACAACCCGGACCGCTGTTTCCACTGCAAAGAGGAGCTCTTCGACACGCTGGAGCCCATCCAGCACGAGCTCGGACTCGCGCACCTCGCGTACGGCGCGACCGCTGACGACGCAGGCGACCACCGGCCCGGTCATGGATCGGCGGTTCGTCGCGGAGTGCGCTTCCCGCTGCTGGAGGCGGGCATGGGCAAATCCGACATTCGGGCGGCGGCTCGCACCCTCGGCCTCCCCAACTGGAACAAACCCTCCTTTGCCTGCCTGTCGTCGCGCATCCCGCACGGCACGCAGGTGACCGTGGCCGCTCTGCGCCAGATCGAAGCCGCCGAGAGAGCTCTGAAGGACATCGGCTTCAGGCAGGTCCGCGTCCGCCACCACGGGGACGTGGCAAGGATCGAAGTCGAGCCGGCCGAGATCGCGCGCATGGTCGATCAGCGCGATCGTGTGGTCGAGCTTGTGCGGGCGACCGGCTACAAGTTCGTCTCGGTCGACCTCGAGGGTTACTCGACCGGCAGCCTCAACCGTGTCTGGAAAGCCGGTCAGTAGCAGCGGTCACGAGTGGCTGACCGCACAGTCGTCCTCAGCCTCGACGAAGGCACCACAGGGACCACCGCTGTGGCCGTCGGCATGGACGGCCACGTTCGCGGCAAGGGCTACGCGGAGATA
>DATCPW010000178.1:0-5511 GCA_036569865.1 Candidatus Dormiibacterota bacterium | reverse complement strand
GGACCAGGCACGCCAGCTTTGTCGGCGCCGGCGCGTCGCGCTTTTTCAAAAGGGCCGTGCGGCCGATGAACTCGCCTTTGTCGAGCTTGACGCAAAAGCCGAGACCTGCTTGGTACGGGTTGGCTTCAGGGCCGATGTCGGAGCCCCAGGCCCGGTATCCCTTCTCCAGCCGCAGCGAATCGACGGCCTTGTAGCCCCCGGCGACGAGGCCAAGGCTCCGGCCCGCCTCCCAGAGCGTGTCCCATAGGCGCTGGCCGAACTCCGACGGGCAGTACAGCTCCCAGCCCAGCTCGCCCACGTAGGTCACGCGTAGCGCGAGGCACGGCACCGATCCGACCGCAAGCTGCTGCGCTGTCATGTAGGGAAACGCCTCGTTGCTGACATCAGTCGTGGTCAGCGGCTGAAGGATTTGCCTGGCGGCCGGTCCCCAAAGCCCGATGCAGGCTGACGCCGAGGTGACATCCTCGACCTGCACGGACCCGTCTTCAGGCGCGTGGTCTCGAATCCACGCAAGGTCGTGCTGTCCGAAGGCGGTGCCGGTGACCACCCTGAAACGGTCTTCTGCCAAGCGCGTGATCGTGAAGTCGCACTCGATGCCGCCGCCATCGTTGAGCATCTGCGTGTAGGTCAGCACACCGACACCGCGTGCGACGTGGTTGTCCGACAGCGTCTCGAGATAGGCAGCCGCGCCGCGCCCGCGGATCTCGATCTTCGCGAATGACGTGAAGTCGAACAACGCTGCGTTCTCGCGGCACGCCTTGTGCTCGGCGGCGATTGCCGGCGACCACAGCCGTCCAGCCCAACCTCTCGGCCTCAGCGATTCATCGCCCGCGGCCGTGTTTGGTTCGAACCAGTTCGCTCGTTCCCAGCCTGACTTTTCGCCGAAAGCAGCGCCCCTTTCGGTGAGCCGCGCGTAGATCGGAGAGATTCGCAACGGCCTGCCGGCGCTTCGTTCGTGGCCTGGGTACTTGACGTCGTAGTAGGTCGAGTACACCTCGCGCGTGCGCACCAGCGTGTATTCGCGACTCGTGTAGTGCCGCCCGAAGCGGCGCGAGTCCATCTCCCATGTATCGAGGCCGGGCCGCCCGTCGACGATCCACTCCGCGACGAGGCGGCCCATGCCGCCCGCGCCCGCGAGCCCATGCGCGCAGAAACCGGCGGCGACCCAGAACCCGCGTACCTCGCTCGGGCCGAGGATGAACTCGCCATCCGGCGTGAAAGCCTCGGGGCCGTTGACCAGGCGCACCACGCCGGCGTCCTTTATCTCGGGAGTCCTGACTATCGCGTTCGTCATCAAAGGCTCGAAGCGATCCCAATCCGGCTCGAGGAGCTTGCCGTTGAAATCGGGCGGGATGCCGTCCATCCCCCACGGCGCAGGGTCGCGTTCGTAGCCGCCCATGATCAGGCCGCCGGATTCGGGGCGGTAGTAGACGAGCAGCGAAGGGTCGCGCATGGTCGGCATGTCGATTGGCAGGCCGGAGGGAGTTGTGATGAGGTACTCGTGCGCCATCGGGATGATCGGCACGTTGACGCCGGCCATGCGGCCGATCTCTGTCGCAAACATGCCGCCGGCGTTGACGACTAGCTCGGTTTCAATGTCGCCCTTGTCCGTGATCACGCGCCGGACCTTGCCGCCCGTGACGTCAATGCCTGTGACTCTCGTGTCTTCGCAGATCTCGGCGCCGCGGCGTCGCGCGCCTTCAACCAGTGCGAAGGTCAGCTGGCTGGGATCGATGTAACCGTCCGTCGGAAGAAACGCCGCGCCCAGCACGCCATCGGTGGACATCGGCGGAAACATGCGCTGTGCCTCCTGCGCGGAGATGAGCTCGAGCGGAAGGCCGAAGGTCTTGGCCCAACCAGCCTGGCGTGCGAGCTCTTCCATGCGCTCCTGGCTCGACGCCAGGCGCAGCGAGCCGACCTCGTGCCACCCGGTCTCGAGGCCGACCTCGGCGCCGAGCGTCCTGTAGAGGTCGACCGAGTTCATCATCATCTGGGCCAGGCTGAGGGAGCCGCGCAGCTGGCCGACCAGCCCGGCGGAGTGGAAGGTGGATCCGCTCGTGACGCGTGACCTTTCAACGAGGACCGTGTCGGTCCAGCCGAGGCGTGCGAGCCAGTAGAGGATCGCCGAGCCGCCGACGCCTCCGCCGATGACGACGGCGCGAGCGTGCGATCTCATCGAGTCACCGCCAGCATCCTAACGAGTGACGGAGGCCGGACCGAAGCCCGGCCCCAATCGTTACGTCTTGTCAGTCTCCGGCTTGCGGAGCGGCGGTCATGGCCGGAGTCGCGTCCTTGCCGCGCTGCGCCGCGAAGTAGTAGACGGCGCCCACGATCAGGATGACCGCGAGGGTTGCCTCGAACACCGGGATGTTGCTGAAGGCGCTGCCGATGTTTGGGAATAGCGCAGTGAGCGGAGGGTTCTGGCCACCGACCGAGAGGTCGCGAGGCCACAGGAAGTTGATCTCCATGGCAATGCCCCAGACCAGGGCGAGGACGTTGACGATCGTGCCCCAGTTGCCGAGCTTGAACGGGGTTGACTCCTTGGGCCAGCCTTTGAGGCGAGCCACGAGGATGGCGATGTTGCCCAGGATGTACGAGAGGTAGATCATGCCCGTCGCGCCAATCGCGATGGTGAAGGCGCTTGCATAGACGAGGAGAGGGAGACCGGCCAGCACGCCAATGATGATGGTGGTGCCAACTGGCGTGTGCAGGCTGGGGTTCACGTTGTTGTAGTACTTCGCAAGCGGAAGCTTGCCGTCCCGCGCCATACCGAACGCGAGCCGGATGGTCGATGTTTGGATCGCCAGGCAGCAGACGTAGATGGCGGCGAACACAACCAGCAAGTAGAGGTTGGCGGCCCAGCCGGGGAAGTTCGACTCGATGATCGTGACGAGGGGGAACGGGTACTTGCCGGCCGCGGTGTCGGCGACGAACGTTTTCATGTCGCCCGGGATGGCGATGATGACCGCGATCAGGAAGATAGCGCCGATGATCGCGGCGCCGATGATCGAGGCGATAACCGCGCGCGGCGCTTCTCGCCTCGGGTTGTTGGTCTCTTCGGCCAGCGTGCTGGCCGTGTCAAATCCATAGATCACGAACAGCGACATGAACATGGCAGCGAGGAAGATTCCGGCCTGGTTGCCGAATCCCGACCCGAGGTAGCTGAAGTCGGTGAAAACCGCCGGCGATTGATGGTGGTAGAAGAGCAGGAGCACCAGCGCGAAGACGACCATGCCGAGAATCTCGAAAACAACCCCGGTGTTGTTGACGAACGCGACGAGCCTTACACCGAAGATGCTGAGCAGCGTTGTGCTCAGCAGCACGAGTGCGGCGGTCTTCGGGTAGACGCTTGGGTCGTCCGTCGGAATGTTCATTCCGAGGTTGTTCAGCAAGGGGAGGAGGACTAGCGGGACCGTCGCGACCACTGCGGCGACGGTGAGAATTCCGGCAAACAGATAGATCCAACCCGTGAACCACGCATACGTCCGGTTGGATAGGTATTTGGTCCACTGGTAGACGGAGCCCGCGACCGGGAAGTGGGAGCTGACCTCGGCAAAGTTCAAACCGACGAGCAGCTGTCCGACGACGACTATCGGCCAGCTCCAGAAGAAGGCCGGCCCAGCCAGGAAGATGCCGAGAATGAACAGAGTGAAGATGCCTGTCGAAGGCGAGATGTAGGAGAAGGCGACGGCGAAGCTGGAGTAGACACCCAGCGCCCGGCGCAGCTCCTGTTTATAGCCAAACCTGGCCAGGTCTTGAGAATCGGCGGAATGGACTTCCGGCGTGGCGCTCAAAGCTTCCCCTCCTCGCGTGCGCAGAACCGTCTTGAATTGCCGCGGACGCTATCACTCGGTTTCGGGCGCGTCAACGGTCGCGTCGGGCGCAACAAAAAAGGGGCCGGCGTCGTGCCGGCCCCTGGTCGACAAGCCTGCTTACATCGAGAAGATCGGGCGGACCTCCACGGCGCCCACGTGGGCCGCCGGGCACTTGGCCGCGGTCTCGACTGCGTCATCGAGATCCTTGGCTTCGATCACGTAGAAGCCGACCAGCTGGTCGCCGCCGTGCACAAAGGGTCCCGCAGTGGCCTGGGTCGATCCGTTCCGCACTCGCACCGTCTTCGAGGTCTTCGAACCCTGCACCGGGTCGCCGGCCTTGAACATGCCTTTGCCGTCGATCTCCTCGAAGTACTTGTTGAACGCGTCGTTCTGAGCGTCGAACTGCGCGCTTCCGGGCGCAGCCATCTTCGACTCGTCGGCATAGAGAAGGTAGAGGTACTTCACGCTGAACTCCTTTTCGAAAAGCCACCGTACGGGTGGCGTGATTGATCTTTGAGTGTTAGACCGGCTTGGCTTGGGCAAGCACCTGCTCTCGGGTCACACCTTCCATGTGGTGAACCTCCGAGGCGTGCTGCTTGACTCCGGCGACGAGCTTGTCCTCGTCGTCGGTTTCCAGCACCCAACCGCACTCACACTCGACTCGCTTCTTCATGGCGTCTCCTTGTTCGAACGGGCCCGACGCTTAGCATCTTGGCCGGAGGACTTTGGGGAATCTTTGGAGGCTGATTGCTAAGGATCTACCTTACGGGCGAGGTGCAGGCCGAGCGAGATGGGCGCCTGCTGCGCGAGTCCAAGCTGGGTGGCCCGCAAGGCAGGTTCGTGCTCGCGTACCTGGTCAGCGAGCGGAAGCGCGCAGTGACCCAGGGGCAGCTGGCCGAGGCCCTTTGGCCTGAATCCTTGCCGCCCTCGTGGACGGTCGCGCTTAGCGCGATCATCAGCCGCTTGCGCTCGCGTCTCGCGACGCTTGGTTTGGTGCGGTCGCACATCATCGGCAACGCGTTTGGCTGCTACCAGTTCTCGGCACCGGCCGATACGTGGGTCGACCTCGAAGCGGCGCTCGCCGGGGTCGATGCGGCCGAGGGTTTTGTCGCGGTCGGAAATCCGTCGGCAGCTTATGGTCCGTCGTTGATCGCCACCACGATCCTGCGCCGCCCTTTTCTGGCCGGGGACGATGGGCCCTGGGCGGAGGGCAGGCGCGTGGCTTTTGCGGCCGCGCTAGTGAGGGCGCTCGACACTCGTGTTGAAGCGCTCGCCGCGAATGGCGAGGTGGAGCTGGCGATGACGCATGCGCGCGAGGCGGTGCGGATGGAGCCGTACCGCGAGTCGGGCTACCGGCGCCTGATGCGGATGCAGGCTCGGAACGGCGATCGCGGCGAGGCGATCCGCTCGTACATGGAGTGCAAGCGGCTGCTGGAATCCGAGCTCGGCGTCGGGCCGTCCGATGAAACCGAGGCCCTCTATCGAGAGATCGCCGGTCAGGCGGTGTAACAGAACGGTTGCTTCGCGCGTACAACCGGTTACGGACATCTTGATAGGGGACCCGCTGGCGGAGGATCGGCTCCGGCGCGCAAGGGCCGGCGATGCCTTTGCGTTCGGTGAGCTGCTCGCGTCCGTCCTCGATCCGGGTTTCCGACTTGCCATGACGATGGTGAAAGACAGGAACGCTGCAGAGGAT
>DATCPW010000177.1:0-3290 GCA_036569865.1 Candidatus Dormiibacterota bacterium | reverse complement strand
GGCGACAACCAGGCTGGCAACGAACCCAGACAGACCAACCCGCCGACTCTTACAGTCACCCGAGCGCCACGGTCGGAATCGTGCGGACGACCTCCGGTGTTGGCGGATCCGTGGTGTCGTCGCCATCTCTGTCTCGCTTCCACGCCGCATAGAGAAAGTAGCCGCGCTCGACGGGGACTTCGTGCTCCTCGCCGCGGTCGAAGACCACCACGCGCTTGACCTCGGGCGGCAGCGGATCCATGTAGTTGCAGAGGGGCGCGGCCCGGTGGTCTCCCGCGTATATGACCGAGGAGGGCGTTCCGCTCATGAGGTCCACCCACTCACTGCCAACACGCTCGGCAACGGTCTGGTCAAACTCCATCGCCGAACCCTCGCCAGCCATCAGCATCACGATGGCGAAGCGGCCGCTCGGCGCGATGCTGACGCCGAGAACGTGCGTGTGCTTCTCCGGAATGTCACCTCGCGCGACGCGCGCAAGCTGTGGATCGATCTCGATCATCCGCCGCGAGGATACGCGGCCAACGTCCGGCACGAGCCAGGGCGGAAAATGCCGCGTGGGCCAGTGTTCGGGAAATGCGCACGCCGTGTCTCGGGGGTCACGTCAGGTCGCTAATCGTTGAGGGGCGTTACCCGGTTGGACTGCTCCGCGACCTCTTCCCAAGCTGGAATCACTAACCAGCGGTAAGCACGCCCTTGTGCGCCAGTGTTCGGGAATGATGCTCCTATGACGTGTCAAGTCATGAGTGGCGCCTGGTTGTTGAGTACGCGGTAGAGGTGGCGGGCGAGGTAGCGCTTGAGCAGCCGTACGGCGTCGCGTCGGCTTTTGCCTTCGGCGACGCGGCGGGCGATGTATTCCTTCGTCGCGGGGTCGTGTTGGCGTCGGTGGAGGATGACGGTGTGTAGGGCGCGGTTGAGTTGGCGGTCGCCGCCGCGGCTGAGCCGGTGCCGGGTGGTCTGTCCGCTCGAGGCGGGGACCGGGGCGACGCCGGCGAGGCGCGCGAAGGCGGCTTCGGAGCGGACGCGTCCGTGGTGTGACCAGGCGACGAGCAGCTGGGCGGCGACGATCGGGCCGACGCCGGGCTCGTCGAGCAGCTGCGGTGCGAGTGCGCGCACGTGCGCCAGGATCTCGCGTTCGAGCTCGCTGGCCTCGACGGTCGCAGCTTCGATCCGTCGTGCGAGTGTGCGAAGGACGAGCCGCACCGCGAGTTCGTCCGGTGTTGCTGTCTTTGAGCGGCGAAGGCGGCTGCAGCGGTCGAGCAGCCGCTGCACGGGCAGCTTGCGCAGCTCCTCGCGGAGCCGGTCGGGTGAGGTGACGATCACGCTGCGTAACTGCACGAGCGCCTCGCGGCGCACGTCGACGGCACTGCGGCGCGCGACGAGCAGCAGTCGTAGTGCCTCTCGGCGCTGCCCCGCTCGCGGCGAAGCGAGTTCGTGCCCGAGTGCCGCGCGTGCGGCTCGGACCGCGTCGAGTCCGTCGTCTTTGCCCTGCAGCCGCCGCTCGCCTCGTGGGCTGCGGCCAGCCTCGAGCACCGTCTCGCCGCGGCCGCTCAGATAGCGAGCGAGGGCGGCGCCGTAATGGCCGGCCCCCTCAACCGCCCAGACGCGCCGGCCGCTCGCGTAGCTGTCCGCGAAGCGCAGCGCCTGCGCGTAGCCACGTGCGTTCGCAGCGACCGCGCGTCGAGCGACAACCGCACCCGCCGGCGCGACAACGACCGCGAGCACGTGCTCATCCCGATGCGTGTCAACACCGACCACGTAATCCAGCTCATCTGCAACCATGCCTCTGATCCTCCGGCTTCACTCGTAGGGTCCAGTGGCGCCGGTCTGAGTGCACGGAAACCGCAGCGGCAGGACTGTAAAGAGTCACGCCCACCAGGGCGGACAAGCTCCTGATCAAGCCAGCAGCGGGCGCCAGACCGGCGCCGCCGCACACACGCAGACGAATCATTCCCAAGGCACGCACACGGCGGCCAGTCACCTGACGAGTCACACGCGGCACGGCGACAACCAGGCTGGCAACGAACCCAGACAGACCAACCCGCCGACTCTTACAGTCCCCCGAGGCTGGTCAGTCGATGATCTCGATGCCGACGGCGGCGGCTAGTTCCCCCGCGGCGCCGATGACGTCGGGCCACGGCATCCGCACGCCGCGTAGTTGACCCGGATTCGCGGCGCCAGAGAGGTCACAGCCTCGCATCTCACTGCGCGTAAATGTCGCTCCCCCCAAAGTCGCGCCAACGAGCACGCAGTCGGTGAAGGCGACCGACGATAGATTCGCCTCGTAGAAGTCAACCTCGTCCATCTGGCAACGCTCAAAGCGGACGCGTTTGAGCTTGCCGAAGCGGAACGAGGCCAGGTCAATGCGGCAGTCCTCAAATGTCGCGTCCTGGATATCCGCCTCCGCAAGGCTGGCGCCTGTTAACCGCAGGTTCTGTAGCTGGACGCGGCGCAAGGTTGCGCGCTCGGCACGAATGTTTGCCCAACTGCCACCGACAGCGATAACGTCGCGAAAGCCCGCGCCCACCGCAGCCGAGCCGCTCAGATCCAACTGCACAAGGCGACACCTAACGAGTTGCACGTTCGAGGCATCTCGGCCCGACAAATCGATCCGCTCGAGGAGAACGCACTCAAGATCGAGCCCGCGAAGCTCCTCCGGCAACTCCTGCGACACCAACTCGCGGGAAAGATCAGGCCGGGCGGGGGCTAGCGGAGCTTTGGACATCGACCTCCCAGGCCTGCTCATCCGGCTGAGGTTACTGCTCCCTCGCCTGCCCGAGAGTGCTGTCGCCAGATCACGGAGGCGTAGCATGTTGTGGAAGGCACAACAGGAATGCACCTCCTGAGACAGCTTTCGAACCCCTCGGAGGAACTCGATCGACTGATCGAGGGGCGCTGCGGCGACTGAGGTCGCTGGTTTGAGCCCGGTTAGGTGGTCCTAACTGGGCATCTTTCAAACCCGCCGGAACCCCTGAGACAGCTCCTGATGAAGAGTTAGGGCCGGTTCCATGGTCTCACGATCGGCATGCGGAGGCAACGCATCGGCCCCCCAGCCCAGCCTGAGCCGGGTGGACCACCCGGCTCTCCTGCCCTCGGGCGCCACAGGCTCGTACCCCCACAGCGAGGCGCTCGAACAGGTCGAACGCTTCCTATGCGTGTGCGAGAGTCCTGACGGACTCGAGCTGCTCCACCGCGAATGATTCGCGGAGCGGGTAGCCGACTTGCGCACCGCTGGCGTCTCGGAGCTGCATGTCAATGAACCCAGTGGAACCTCGTTCCACGTTACGGAAGTC
>DATCPW010000176.1:0-4132 GCA_036569865.1 Candidatus Dormiibacterota bacterium | reverse complement strand
CTGGTTCTGGGACGGCCGCGAGTGGCAGGACGCTGTATCGCCGGACGGTAAGTGGCGATATGACGGGAAGGATTGGAAGCGCTTCAGGGGTCAGCGCACGCCGATGCCGGTCGCGCCTTTGTACGTAGCCGTGCCAGGAGCTGCGGCCCCGGTGGCGCCGATCGAGATGCCCTCCTGGGTGGCACCGTCAGAGGTCGAGCGAATCGTGAAGGAGAAGCAGGAGGTGGCGGCCTATGCCGCGGTCCCGAGGATCCCGCCGCCGCCCGAGCTCGATTGGCGCAAGGCGGGTCGCTACATCGAGCACAGCTAGGAGGAGCGCGCCCGCAACGACTGGCAGATGGGCGGGACCAGCATCGCCTACTTCACCATCATCTTCTTCACCTGTTATCCGATGGCGTTGATCTTCATCTGGCGCACCGGTTGGCGCTTGCCGACGAAGGTGATGGTCACGATTGGGGCGATCGTTGTTCCTGCAGCGTTCTACTTCATCGGCGTGGCTGCCGGATGGATCCCCCAAGACACCCGCCGCTGAGGCTTTCCCAGCAAACCATAAGAATCCGTCCAGCAAGCTCAAAGGTTCCGACTGCATCGTGTGGTCAAGAAATCCAATGGAGCACGATGCGGAGGTAAATCGCATGTCGCAGCAGTACCCTGATCCGGCGGAACCCCTGGCACCGCGCGTGGAACCCACGCCGATGCAGGCTACGTATTGGGTGCCACCACCTCCGTCACCGCCCCCAACCCATTCAGACCCGCACGTGGGGCGCTGGATCGTCGTCGCCTTCCTTGTCGCTGCCCTTGCTGCCGGCGGGAGTGGTATCGGAGTCGGTTGGGGCCTCGCCAATGCGTTTCGCCACCCGGTTGCGATTCAGTCTCCGATTCCAATTGCCAGCCCGACCACGGTCCCGAACAACGGAGGTGTTGACGCCAACGCCATCGCGGCTCTGGTCAATCCCGCGATCGTCGACATCAACACGGTCACCACCTCGGGTCAGGCTGCCGGAACTGGTCAGATCCTTACCTCGGACGGCGAGGTGCTGACCAACAACCACGTCGTCGATGGCTCGACGAGCATCAGCGTCTCCATCCAGGGGCGAAGCACCATTTACAAGGCACATGTCATAGGCGTGGCTCCTGCCCGGGACGTCGCGCTGATTCAGATCGAGGGCGTGTCGGGCCTTCCGACCGTGAACATCGCGGGTTCGTCCAGTGTGAAAGTCGGCGACCCGGTGGTCGCGATCGGCAACGCGCTCGGCGCGGGCGGCGCACCGTCCGTGACAACGGGCAACGTCACCGCGCTCGACCAGACGATCACCGCGAGCGAGGGCGGCGCCCAGTCCGAGCAGCTCGTGGGCATGATCGAGAGCAACGCTCCCATTCAGCCAGGCGACTCAGGCGGAGCGATCGTCAACTCGGCCGGCCAGGTCGTGGGCATGATCACCGCCGGCGACGTGCAGGGCTTAAGCTCTCAGACCTCCACCGTCAACTACTCGGTCCCAACCGACACCGCGATCCAATATGTCAACAAGATCCGCTCCGGCCAGGCGAGCTCGGAGATCGTCTACGGCCAGGTCGGTTTCATGGGCGTCTCAGTGAAGGACGGGTCGGGATCAGGCGCTCTGGTCGTCACCGTTCAGCCGGGCTCACCCGCCGACTCGGCGGGCATCGTCCCGGGCGCGGTCATCAGCAAGGTCGGCGGCACCACCATCACCAACAGCGCCTCGCTCGGCACCGCGATCCGCTCGCACAAGTCAGGCGACCGGGTGTCGGTCACGTGGACCGACCAGCGCGGCACGCACACCACGACCATGACCCTTGCGGGAGTGAATCCGTAAGCAGTTCGCGCTTCGTCACAAAAGCCGCGGCCGTGGTGCTTAGTCAGGGATGACCAGCGCCCAACCCGCCCTTCGCGCCATCGCCCTTTCCAAGGCGTACGGCAAGAGGTTGGCGGTGGACCATCTCGACCTCCAGGTCGATCGCGGCGAGCTGTTCGGCTTTCTCGGCCCCAACGGCGCGGGCAAGACGACCACGATCCGAATGGCCCTCGGCCTCATCGCTCCGACCAACGGATCAGTGGAGATACTTGGCCTCGAGGTTCGCCACAACCGCTCCAAGGTGCTGCCTCGCGTTGGCGCCCTGGTCGAATCCCCCGCGCTCTACGGCTACCTGTCAGGCCGCAATAACCTTCGTGCGTTCGGAGACCTTCTCGGCGGCGTGCCGGCGAAGCGGATCGACGAGGTGCTCGATATCGTCTCGCTGACCGGACGCGATAAGGACAAGGTCAAGACCTACTCGATGGGCATGAAGCAGCGGCTCGGTCTCGCCGTCGCGCTGCTCAACGACCCCGACCTTCTCATCCTCGACGAGCCGGCGAACGGTTTGGATCCCGCGGGCATTGTGGAGATGCGCGACTTGCTTCGCGCGCTTGCCGCCGAAGGCAAGACCGTGTTCGTCTCCAGCCACGTCCTGAGCGAGGTGCAGCAGATCTGCACCCGGGTCGCGATCATCAACCACGGCAAGCTGATCCGGCTGGCGCCGGTGACCGAGCTCCTCGACGCGCCGGGGGAGTTCGAGATCAAGGTGGATTCGCCCGACGCGCTGGTGGCCGCGCTGCGCCTTCAGCCATGGGGGCAGGAGGCGCGAGTGGAGCATGGGCTTGTCATCAGTCGCGCGCCGGAAGGTCGGGGGCGCGAGCTCATCGCCTTCCTCGTCCAGAACGGCCACCAGCCCGACTCGGTTGCCGAGCGCCAGCGCGACCTCGAGGACATCTTCCTCAGCCTGACGGGGGATTCATGAGGCGGCCGAGCTTCTTCGGAGCGGTCAGGGCCGAGGCCATCAAGGTGTCGCACCAGCTGAGCTTCTGGCTGATGCTCGTGGCCGGATTTGTCTTGCTTGGGATCACCGTCGCCGCGTTCAGCACCATCGGGAACCTTCCGGACACCGCGCGGACCGACCCGAGCGGGTTCGCCCGCCAGATGTTCGACGTTTACGGGACCATCTTCCAGATCGGGTCCGGCATCGTGCTCCTGATCGTGGGCTCGCGCCTCATCGCGATGGAGTACTCATCGGGCACGGTCCGCATCGCCTATGCGCGTGGGATCGGACGCCTGCAGCTCCTGCTGGCCAAGATGGTCCTGCTCGCGATCATCGGGGTCGGCCTGCTGGTCGGATGGCTTCTGGTGGTGGGCTCGATCGTGGCTGCGCTTTACGCCAACTGGACGGGCGGTCTGGCGGGTCTCGATAAGCTCGACACCGGTCTGCAGCAGGACTTCGGGTACTGGCTCCTGGCCCAGGGGATCAGCATGGGCGTCGTCATCCTGCTGGCCGCGGCTATGGCCGGCCTGGGGCGTTCCCTCGCCTTCGCGATGGCCGCCTCCTTGGCCTTCTTCCCGGTCGACAACTTCCTGGTTGGGATCATGGCACTCACGGCCCGGGCGACCAGGCACGACTCGCCGTGGAGGAACATCACCGAGTACCTGCTGGGGCCGAACCTCAACTCCTTGGTGAAGCTGATCGAGCCCGACCACGGCTCACCCATCGCATTTGCACCGCCTCTGAACCCAATCGATGGGCACCATGCGCTCCTTGTGATCGGGGCCTGGGCGGTGCTTTTCGCGGTGATTGCTATCGGCCGCGCGGTTCGGCCTGATGTGCTGGAGTAGACAGAGCCCTACCGCTTACCGGTATCCTTGACGGTCTATGCGAATTGTCGTCAAGGATCCCGGGGAGTTCGAGCAGGCCCTTCGGGACTTCCGCCGCAAGGTGCAGGAGCAGGGGCTCGTGCGCGAGATGCGACGCCGTTCGCACTACGTGCCGCCGTCGGAGGCTCGCAAGATCAAGAGCCTTCGGGCGCGCCGCCGCCGCACTCGGTAGGAGCGGCCGCCCGCCGGTCCGGCCCGCTGGGCCATTTGTGCCCTTTTGGCCGTCCAATTTCGACTTGGTACGGCCGTTTGTGCCCGAATGGTCGGCTGGCGGTTTCCGTACAATTACCGGGTTCGGTGATTACGGCGGAGGGGAAACACCCGTTCCCATTCCGAACACGGTAGTTAAGCCCTCCAGCGCCGATGGTACTGTCGGGGTAACCCGGTGGGAGAGTAGGTCGTTGCCGAGCGTTTATTAAGTCCCGCAGGCT
>DATCPW010000175.1:0-3496 GCA_036569865.1 Candidatus Dormiibacterota bacterium | reverse complement strand
TCCGTGGCCTGATGCAGCTCGTCAGTGAATCGCTGGCTCTCTCCGCTGGTTGGCATGCTCTGATCGCGGCATGTGGATCGTCAGTACCCGGCAAAGGCGACTACGCCGTCGCCTGTAGGCAGCCAATCCAACGCAGTGTCCGGCTGCACGGAAAATCAGGCGGCGGAGTTAAGGTTACAAGTCTGCTGTATCACTGCAGTAGTTCTGCTGACGCCAATCTGACGGCAACGCCCACAAATTGCCGCCAGCCGCGGGGCGAACGCTACTGTGCGGGGGCTCCGGTGCGGTGGGGTTCCCCCGGCTGCTGGAGTCGCTTCCTGAGGAGCCGATCGGTTCCGGCTCGAATGCGCTCACGGGCCGTGCGCGCGGCCGACGCCCGGTCTAGCGCACTCCTTTCGAACTTACGCGGCCGTCCTGGGGGGCGCCGCCCACGCTTGAATGCTTCCAGGTCGTTCGGGAAGATGGCCCAAACAGGGCCCACCTTGATTCCGTACAGACGGTTCATGAGCAGCAACCGGCGCACGTAGGCGTCCGAAGCGTTGAGTTCGGTGGCAGCCTCGGAGACTGAAAGAAGGCGTGGCCGGTCGATACCAAAGATATTAGCACGGCGGCGCAACCATTTTCTGCTATGATACCGGTACCGACGCTCCCTGGCTCCTTCCAGCCCTTCGGCAAGGGGCACACAGGAACGCCTGGCATGTGATGCCGGCACGCGGACCCGAAGGGAAGGAGTTCATCATGTCCGAGCAGAACAAGGCGCTTGCAAAGCGCGTCATCGAAGAGGTCTTGAACGAGCGCAAGCTCGAGGTGATCGACGAGTTGTACGCCGCCAACTGCGTCATCAACGATCCCTCGGTCCCTGGGGGCAAGACCACCGGGCCCAAGGGCTACAGGCAATTCATTGAGATCTACCTGACCGCGTTCCCTGACCTGCACTTCACGATCAACGATCAGATCTCGGATGGAGACAAGGTCGTTACTCGTTGGACCGGGACCGGAACCCACAAGGGCGCCCTGATGGGCATCGCGCCGACAGGCAAGCGTGGGACCGTGACTGGGATCACCATCAGCCGTTTCCAGGGCGGCAAGGTGGTCGAGGGCTGGGGCAACGCCGACAATCTCGGGCTGCTCCAGCAGCTGGGAGTAGTCCCGACGATGGCTCCCGCAGGCGCCAAAGCCTGAGCTAATTCGCTAAAAAGGGGCGGCTCTCGGTGAGCCGCCCCTCGGTGCTTTCAACCAGCCGTATACAACGCAAACCGACTGGCGGGGACCGTCCAGCGCCACGAATTCATCGCCGCCATCGAGAGGTCCGCGGCATCGGCGGAGCGTGTGAAGTCGTAACCCGCTGCGCCCCTGCCGAGTGTCAAATCGCGAGTGCTCACCTGCTCGGATTCCATGTAGTAGTTCGGTAGGCGACTCGGTGAGCGCTGATGCCAGCGGAACTTCCTGTAACCCGAACTCAAATGTTGCTGGGCATGACCAAAGGGCGCCCGGCCGTCGATGGTGCAGGCTCGCGATCGGGCCCGATGGCGAGCGGCAGCCGCAAGACGAAGCAGGCTCCAGCTAACGGACCGGTCGCGGCGAGCTCTACAACACCGCCGTGGAGGTGTGCTATCACGGCACAAATCGACAAACCAAGACCGGCCCCACCGGTCGCGCGCTGTCGCGCAGGGTCGTCGCGAGAAAAGCGCTCGAACAAGTGTCGCGCAGACTCGGCCGGCACTCCGGACCCGCTATCGCTGACCGCGATCGACCACCCAACGTTTGTGCTTTCGGCCGTCAGGCGCACCTCACCGTGGCGCGGCACGTGCCGGAGGGCGTTGTCGAGAAGGTTATCGAGCAAGCGCTTCAGCAGATCTCGATCGCCTCGGACCTGACCTTCAGATGGCAGATCAGCAACAAGCGAAACATCCTTGTGGGCCGCGGTTGGTCGCCACCGATCAATCACTTCTTCGAGCAGATCAGGTAGATCCGTGATCACTAATCGGGCCTCCAATGCCCCAGCGTCGGCGCGCGCGAGCATCAGCAACTGGTCAGTTATCCGGCTGAGGCGTTCGACCTCACCCAGTAGCGTCGCGTTGCTCTCCGCATACTCGGCTTGAGTCCGTGGTCTCCGTTGGGTCACTTCGATCTGCGTGCGGATGATGGCCAAAGGTGCGCGTAGCTCGTGCGCTGCGTCCGCGGTAAAGCGCTGGAGGCTCGCGAACGCGAGCTCAAGTCGCGCCAGCATCGCGTTGAACGTCATTGCAAGCTGGCCCAACTCGTCGTTGGCGGGCATTTGGACTGGCAACCGTCGATGCAAATCCTGCTCGGTGATCGCGCGTGCTGCGCCCGACATCTCTCGAACAGGCGCCAGTGCCCGACCTGCCAATCGCCAGGCAAGAAGGGAAGAAGCCAGCACAAGGCCAGTTCCCGCCAAGGCCAAGAGGAGCGCCGTCTGAAACAACCGATTTTCCAGGTCATCAATGGGCCGAATGAGGATCATGCCTCCCGCTCGACCGCCTGGCAGAACCACCTGACGCAGCAGGACCCTCATCGAACCCTCGCGAAGAGAGACCGTTTCGAGTTCGGCATGCGCAGGAAAACCATTCGCCGGCACCAACGACGAAACCGAATCGAATGTGAGGGCGCTCGTCGATTGCGCGATCAGTGCGCCATCGGAACTGATAAGGAAGCTTTCGATAGGAAGTCCGGTCGAGCTGCGGGTGGGGAGGACGGGCGTCCCGGACAGCGGCGATTGTTCAACGGTGGCTCTAACCGCGTTACCTTGAGCGCGGAGGCTGGCGTCTACGGCACCGAATTCGAATTGGCTCGACGCCACCCAGAAGCCAATGGCTGCCGCGGACACAACAACGAGGAACTGAACCGCGTACGCAAGCGTCAAACGGGCGCGGGTCGAACGAAGGAATGCAGGGGTCAACGTTGAGGCTGAAACCGATAGCCGGCGTGGCGCACGGTCGAGATCGGATCGGCTATCCCCGCTCCAACGAGCTTTCGACGCAGCCGGCCGACGTACACCTCGACCAGGTTGGACTCGCTGTCGAGCTCGTAGTTCCAGGCATGCTGTGCGATCTGCTCTTGGTCTAGCAGCCGTCCCGGGTTGTGCATAAAACACTCCAGGATCGCGAACTCTTTGGCCGTCAGCGGCAGCGGTTTGCCGCCCACACTGGCGGTACGGCTGCGGGTGTCCAGGCTGATGCCGGCGGCTTCCATGATCGCCGAGCGCTCGGCCAGGTGGCGCCGCGTCAAGGCGCGGAGTCTGGCGATGTACTCCTCGAATGCGAAGGGCTTAACCAGATAGTCGTCGGCTCCGGACTCCAAACCGCGAACTCGATCCCCGACCGCGTCGCGTGCCGTCAGCATCAGCACCGGCGTTTCAATCCTCCGTCGGCGCAGGCGGTTACACACCTCGAATCCGTCCTCGCCGGGGATCATCAGGTCCAGTGAGATGGCATCGAAGGGCGTCGTCAGGGCGGCGGCAATCGCCTCTTCCCCC
>DATCPW010000174.1:0-14070 GCA_036569865.1 Candidatus Dormiibacterota bacterium | reverse complement strand
ATTATGAGTCGGCCGCTCTGACCAGCTGAGCTACGGGCCCTCCATGCGTCCGCGACTCGGACCCGCTGAGTCTATCGGGCAATGGAATGGAGATCTCGCCGCGGGGATAACGTAAAGCAGACGATGTCCTTGAATATCGGGCTCTTGATCCTGCGCTTGGTGATCGGTCTCACTATGGCCGGTCATGGCGCCCAGAAAGTCTTCGGGTGGTGGGGCGGTCCTGGCATTGATGGCTGGGTGTCCGCGGTAACCAGGCTTCGGATCCGTCCCCCCGTGCCATGGGCCTGGCTGGCCGCTCTGTCGGAGCTCGGCGGCGGTCTCCTCCTCGCGTTGGGCTTTCTGTCCCCGTTGGGTAGCCTGGCGATCATCGGCACCATGCTCGTCGCCATCGCAACAGTTCACTGGGCCAATGGCTTCTGGAGCGGCAAGCGCGGTTATGAGTTCAACCTCAGCCTGATGGCGGCGGCCGCCGCTCTGGCCCTGACCGGTCCCGGGACTTACTCCCTGGACCGCGCCCTCGGGTTGCACCTGCCAGAGCCGATCACTGTGATCGTCGGCTTCATCGCGGTCATCGTGGGCGTGGTGGCAACGCTCGCCTCCCGCAGCCCCAAGCCCGAGACAGAGACCAAGCCCCAGACGACCTGAGCTCAGGCTCTAAAGCTCGATCGCCTCGACTGTCTCGACGATCCGAGCCTGTGGGTTTCTCACGACCTTTTGGCCTTCACCGCTGCTCCACACTCGGCGCATCTTGGCCAGCAGCCCATCAGCCTCTTCGGTGCTGTCGAACTCCAGGTCGATCATCACGTAGTTCGGATCCTCGACCGATCGCAGGACCTGATATCGACGAACTCCAGAACCTTTGCGGTCGGCCGGATCGCTGTCGAAAGCTCGCTTCCAACCGTTGAAATCAGGGACTGCATGTTCAATGCGAAGAATTGGCACGAATGCCTCCTTGTTAGCCGATACGGACTGGATACAGCTCAGCGATTGACCGGAAGCAGACCTTGCCTTTCAAGCTCCGCGATGTACTTGCGTACTTCGGCGTCGGCGAGCAGGACCAGGATGGCCTCCATCGTGCGCCGCCGGTCGTTCTTGATGGTCGTGAGACCGACAGGCTCCTTCTGCTTCTGGTGATCGGCCGCCAGCAACTCCTCCGCATGAGCGGCGATCCCGGCCAGGCGGATCAGGACCGCGTCGGACGGTGTGGGGATGCTGCCGCCGCTGGTCATCGGACCCCCGCGGACAGTTCGGGGGCTATGCATTCGACCTCGTTCCCATCTGGGTCGTCGGCGTAGAACGTGCGCACCCCTTTGAGCACGGGATGGATTCCCGACCGCAACTCGACACCAGAGTCGATCAAGCGTTCCCGCAGCGTTTCGTACTCCGCCGCCTCGACGCGAAACGCCATGTGATGAAGCACCCGCTTGGCTTTTGCGCGCGGAAACTCCATCGATGAGTCCGGATGTGGCACCAGCACGATCATCTCCGGCACCCCATCCGCGCCTCCGCCTGCTTTAAGAAACTTGTTAGGGAGCTCAGGCGGCGAAATTAGTTCGAGCCCAAACACGTCTCGATAGAAATGAAGCGCTCTGTCCATATCGCGCACCCACAGCACGACCTCCGCGAGGCCGGCGACGATTCTGGTCAAGCGGCCACAGCCGACGCCATCGCAGCAAGGTTGACGTCCCGCGCGCGCGTCGGCACCGAGCACCCCGGCGCCAGGAGCAAGCCACGCCCACCCGTCTCCGCAATGGCGCGGCGCGCCTCCGCCTCGACCTCCGCCGGCGGGCCGTAGAGCAGGCTTCCCCGCTGGCCCAGACCGCCCATCACCGCCCGGCCGCTGATCGTTCGTCCCTCGGCCAACGTCGGGTTCCCCTGGTTGTGGACGGACCAGCTGATGACCTGCGCAGGCATGTCGCGCGACAGCGCGAACTGCAGGTTCGAGCCGCAGAGATGCACAGCGTTGAACCAGGCTTCGCGCGGCAATCGCTCCAGCACGCTCAGGTCCAACGGGAGCACGAGCTCTCGATACACGATCTCGGGCATCGCATCCTTGCTGGCGTAACCGGAGATGGCATAGAAGACGCCGGCCGCCCCCGCCTTGACTGAGCGTTTCGAGTAATCGACGAGGAGGTCAGCGATGCGCTGCAGCGCCGGGCGCACGATGTCGGGGTGCTTACGCAGCTCACGCACGACGCGCGATTTTGATTTGCCCACCAGGTAACCGGCGACGGTGATCGGGCTGAACACAGTCTGGATCACAGGCACGTCAGCGCCCAGCTCACGGGCAACGATGCCGATCGATTCGGCCTGGTCGTACAGGACTTGCGGGTTGGTCGCGGAAACGGTGCGCCAGTCGTCGAGATCTGACACCGGGGTGCTGACGAGCACAGGTCCCTTCAGGCGATGACCTGCCGGCTTGTACACCGACCCGAACGCCTCGGCGAAGCACGTAGCGCGTGGCTGAAACTTCACGAAATCCCAACCGAACTTGCGAGCGCGATCGACGGTCACGCGCGCGAGCTCCTCGGGCGACCATTCCTCCCGATACGTATGTCCCCAGGCGCCCACGGGCGGCCTGTCGGCGACACCCATCGCCAGCGCTGCCTCCACTCTCTCTCGGCCTTTCATCGATTCGAGTTTAAGCTGGACCTGGTGACGATCGAGTCTGACGCCGCTCGGCTGCGGGCCACCGCCGAGGCCAAGCCGATGAAGCTTCCCGTGAACCGGCGCGTGGACGAGAGCCACCACGTGGTCGCCGAGGACGGCCTGTCGGTCTGGTACACGATCCAGGTATCGCCCCACAGCCGCATCCAGGAGGCGATCTTCGAGCGCCCGGACCGCATGCCAAGCGACGCCGAGTGCGCGCGATGGCTACGGCTCCTGATCGTCGGCGCCGAGGCGGTCGAGGCTCCCGGCCTGCCCGGAGCGATGACGCGCCGTTTCGAAGCGTTTGAACGCAGCCCGGAACACGAGGCTCCGCTCGCCTGATGCCATTGGAGGCGCCGGTGCTGGCACAGCTGCGAAGGATCGTCGGGCGCGATCACGTGATCGACAGCGCCAACGACCTGCGCATCTTCGCGCGCGACGCCTCGATCGAAGGAGCAGTCCCGGACGCAGTCGTCCTCCCCGCCACCAACGACGAGGTCGCCGCGGTGATCAAGGTCGCGGCGAAGCACCGCATCCCGGTCGTGCCGCGCGGCGCCGGCACCGGCCTGTCCGGTGGCGCGGTCACGATCCGCGGCGGGCTCGCCCTCCAGATGACGCGAATGCGCAACATCCTCGAGATCGACCCGGTGGGTCAAACCGCGCTCGTCGAGCCAGGGGTCGTCAACCAGGAGCTGTCGCTCGCCGCCGCCGCGCATGGATTGTTCTACGCCCCCGATCCCTCGAGCCAGAAGGCGTGCACGATCGGCGGCAACGCCGCTGAGAACTCAGGCGGCCCGCACTGCCTGTACTACGGCGTCACCACCAACCACGTCCTGGGCATGGAGGTGGTGCTGGCGGATGGCAGCGTCCACTGGGTCAGCGGCGATGCGCCAGACCGCGTCGGGCTCGATCTGTGCGGTGTGCTCGTCGGTTCGGAGGGAACGCTTTGCGCGATCACGAAGATCAAGGTGCGCCTGCTGCGCGTGCCGCCAACCGTCGCTACGTTACTTGCGGCCTTCCCGACGATCGAGTCCGCCAGCCACGCGGTGTCCGCGATCATCGCGCATGGAATCGTTCCCGCAGCGCTCGAGATGATGGACCAGGTCACCGTCGGTGCCGTCGAGGCGCACTACCACGCGGGCTATCCGACTGACGCGGGAGCCGTGCTGCTGGTCGAGGTGGACGGAATCGCCGAGTCGACTCGCGAGCTCATGGCCGCGATCCGCGACCAACTGACCGCGAACCAAGGCTATGCGTTACGCGAGGCCGAGACCGCAGTGGAGCGCGACCTGCTGTGGGCCGGGCGCAAAGGCGCGATCGGCGCCCTCGGGAGGATCAAGCCCAACTACTACCTTCACGATGGAGTGGTGCCGCGCACGAAGCTTCCGCAAATCCTGTCGGCCGTCGGCGAGATTGGGGAACACTACAAGCTGCCGGTCGCGAACGTGTTCCACGCCGGCGACGGCAATCTGCATCCCAACATCCTCTTCGACCTTCGCGAACGCGAAGTCCTGCACCAGGTCGAGAGCGCGGGAGAGGAGATGCTGCGCGCGGTCGTGGAGTTCGGCGGGGCGTTGTCTGGCGAGCACGGCATCGGGCTCGAGAAGAGCGCCTTCATGCCGTGGGTCTTCAGCCCGGATGATCTCCGGGCGATGCAACAGGTGAAGGCCGCGCTCGATGTGGACGGCATCATGAACCCGGGCAAGATATTTCCCGACCCCACTCGCAAGCAGTCGCGCCTTCCCGGGCGCACCGGCCTTGCCAGCGAGGCGCAGTGGTGGTGAACGCGCCCGCCATTGAGAAGCCGGCGACTGGCGAAGAAGTCGCGCGCGCTTTGCGCGAGGCGTCGGAAGGCCGGCTCGCTGTCACACCAATCGGCGGCGGCAGGGCGAGCGAGATGGGCGATCCACTCGAACGCTGTGACGTCGAGCTGCATACGAGCCGGCTGGATCGCGTGCTCGAGCACTCGCAGGGCGACATGGTCGTCAGCGTCGAGGCAGGGATAACAATCGAGTCGCTTCAAGCCGAGCTGCATCAGAAAGGCCAGTTCCTGCCGCTCGATCCTTTCAACTCTCCCGGGCACACGATCGGGGGCCTGCTTGCCAGCGGGTGGACCGGGCCACTGAGGCAGCGCTTCGGCTCGCCACGTGACTTCGTCATCGGCATCCGCGTGGCGCTGCCCGACGGGCGGCTCGCGAGTGCAGGCGGCCGTGTGGTGAAAAACGTGAGCGGGTACGACATGATAAAGCTGCACCTGGGTGCAATGGGATCTCTGGGCGTGATCGTCGCCGCCTCGTTCAAGGTCTTTCCCAACGCCCTGCACGACGTGACGGTCGAGCTGGCCTGCGAGTCATTCGATGAGGCCTGGGCGGCCAGCGAAAAAGCGCTCGCGCTTCCCCTGCCGCCCGCAGCGTTGGAGCTCTTGTCCAGCGGCCGTCTCATCGCGCGTTTTCTCGGCAGCAGGGACGCCGTGGACCGGATGGTGGTCGAGCTGGGATGGAGCAAGGCGGACCCATCCGTTTGGGTTGAGCATTCGCGTCGGGGTCCGACGAGCTGGGCGCGAATCGCAGTCCCACGGCACAAGCTGCAGGCCACGCTGCTGTCACTGCCCGCGGGCGCCGATTGGTGGACGTCGCCCGGAGTCGGCATCGTGCACTGGTCGATCGCGGGCGGGATCGAAACTGTGCGCGACGCCCGCGCGACCGCCGAATCGGCCGGCGGATCGCTCGTGATGATGGCCGGTCCCGATGAGTTGCGCCGCGCAGTCGGCGCCTGGGGCAGCCCGCCGCCGACACTCGAGCTGATGAAACGGCTCAAGAACGCATTCGACCCTGGTCGGACTTTGAATCCAGGCAGGTTCGTCGTCTGATGGCGTTCGACCTCCTTAAAGACGACGATCTCGCCACGTGCGTTCACTGCGGGCTCTGCCTTGACGCTTGCCCGACGTTCCGCGCCACGGGTCTCGAGACCGAGTCACCGCGTGGACGCATCCAGCTGATGACCGAGTGGAAGCGCGGAACCCTGCCCTTCACAGAAGACCAGGCGCGCCACATCGACCTCTGCCTCGGCTGCAGGACCTGCGAGGCCGTGTGCCCTTCGGGCGTGCCCTACGGACGGATCATCGAAGCCGGCCGCGCGGAGGTTGAGCGGATTCGCCGCCCGACGCCGAAGCACTGGCTCGCTCGCACAGCGCTGCGCCAGCTGGTCGCGCATCCGGTACGACTGCGCGCGTTCGGCTCGATGACGCGCGCCGCCCAGGCCGTCGGCTTGACGAACATCGCGCGCTCCGGTCGCCAGCTGCCGCCGCTGGAAGCGCCGTTTCGAGCGCCGCGCTCAGGCATCGCGCCGCCGATCGGCGCGCGACGATACCGCGTCGCCTTCCTTGTCGGGTGCGTTATGCCCATCCTGTTCCCGCGGTCTCACGACGCCGCCGTCAGGTTGCTTCAGCTGGCCGGCTGCGAGGTGTGGTTCCCACAGGGCGAGCGATGCTGTGGCGCGCTGCTCGCGCACAACGGCGATCTCGAAGGCGCCGCACGCCTGCGCGATGCGAACATGCGGATCTATGGCCCCGGACAATTCGATGCCCTGATCGTCGATTCAGCCGGCTGCGGCTCTCACCTCAAAGATTTCTACCCCGAGCTCAAAGGACGCGTCAAAGACCTGACCGAATGGCTGGCCGAGGTTGGCCTGCCGCCCGCCGAGCGCGAGGTCAAGGTGCGAGTCACCTACCAGGACGCGTGCCACCTCGCGCACGCTCAGCGCATTCGCAAGCAGCCCCGCGATCTCATCCGCGCGCTCCCGGGAATCGAGCTGGTGGAGATGAGGCACCCCGAGATCTGCTGTGGCGCCGCTGGACTTTACAGCACGCTGGAGCCGTCGATGTCGTCGAGCATCCTGCGCGAGAAAACCGACGACATGCTGAGCACGCGCGCAGATCTGGTGGTCACCGCCAACCCCGGATGTCAGATGCAGCTGTCGACCGGCATCCGATCGCGCGGCTCGAACATGCGGGTCGAGCACGTCGCGGAGCTGCTGGTGCGCGCTTACCCCAGCTAAAGCTTAATTCTGGGTAGCGTCGCCGTCCTGGTGACGTCGACCTCGACCCGCGCCACTGCCAGCGTCACGTTGTCCGGTGCCCCCAGCTCGCGGCATCGCTCGACCACCCGCTTTGTGCCGGAGTCCAGGTCGCCATCCTTGAGCAGCAGCTTGCCCATCTCCTCGACGCTGACCCCCGCGCTCTCCACACCATCGCTGCAGAGCACGATGGTGTCGCCCTCGTGGATCTCGATGCGGTCGGTGAACGACTGAATCGATTCCCAGACTCCGACCGCTCGTGTCAGCCGGTGCTTCAAGGGATGGTCGACCGCCTCCTCGGGCTTGATGACTCCGAGGCGAACCTGCTCAGCAGGCCACGAATGGTCCTGTGAGATGAGCTGCGGGCTTCCATTGCGGAACAGATAAGCCGGGCTGTCGCCGACGTTGAGGAGGCCCACCTCACCTCCGCGAATTGCCGCGACGACGACTGTGCTCCCCATGCCCTTCCACTCTGGGTTCTCTTCAGAAGCCTCGAACACAGCCGTGTTGGCCTGTTTGCACGCGCGCTTCAAGCGATCGACGTCTGGTCCCTCGTCGCCATCCTCAGCGAGGACGCGGGTGATCGTCTTCGAGGCGATGGAGCTTGCGGTCTGGCCCGCAGCGTGGCCTCCCATGCCATCGCACACGACCAGCAGCGTGTCCAGGCCCGCCTTGTTGCGCCAAACGACTACTGCGTCCTCGTTCTCCTCTCGTTCGAGGCCGGGATCAGTCGCCCAGGCGACCCGCAGACGCAAGGGCTACGAACCGAGGAGCGCGAAATGAACCGCGTTCTGACCAATCGTGATGCGGTCGTCGTGCTTGAGCTCTTTCTCCTGGATCGGCTCGCCGTTGACGAGAGTGCCGTTGGTGCTCCCCAGGTCAACGATCCAGAACTGCTCGCCACGACGCTCGACACGAGCGTGGTGCCCGCTGGTCGCCGGGTCCCGAAGGATCAGGTCGTTGTCGGGCGAACGCCCCATTCGCAGCGCGTTCTCAGTGGCGCGATACGTGTGCCCGGCGTCGGGACCTGACTCGATGGTCAGCTCTGCCTGCGGTCCGCCACCGGGCGTCGCGCGGAGGACCGGCTGAGTTGGGCCGCCCATGATGGCCGTGTCCGGGATCGCCGGCGGGGTGGGCGGCGGAGGCTGCCAAGCGGGCATCAACGTTGTCGATTCGTGGGGCGCGTCGGAGCCCGCTCCCATGCCGGCCGGGATGGTGGCGGCGATCGACGGCTCTACGTGAGGCGGCTGCCAGGGCGGCGGGGCAGGCGGGTGCGACTCGGCTGGCGCAGCCGGCTCGGCGGCGGCCCCAGCCCCTTCCACAGCGCCTGCTGCGAGCTCCTTTGACGTGGCGGAAGCGGGCGGTGCCGGCGCCGGCACGACGGGCGGCGCCCATGCCGCCTTGGGCGGTGGCGGCTCAGCCGGCGCAGGCGCCGACCAGGCCGGCGCTGCCTCGGGCGCACTCGAAGGCGCACCCCACGACGGCGCAGCAGGAGCCGCCGGCTCCTCGCTTTTGGGCACGTCCCACGAAGACGCCGCGGCAGGCTCGTTCCATGAGGGCGCCGGTGGCGCCACGGGCGGCGAGCTGGCTGCAGCGGCTCCCCAGTCGGTCGACGCCGGGTTGGGCGCCGGCGCGGCGGGCGGCGCGGAATCCCACGAAGGTGCAGGCGCAGCAGATGTCGCTGGCGCTGCCTCGACGGGAGGCGACCCCCATGTCGGGGCAGGCGGCGGCGGTGCAGCAGCCGGGGGTGGCGGTGGCGGTGACGCCGCTGGCGGAGGTGCCGGCGGCCTCGGCGCGGCGGAGGGAGGCGCACCCCAAGCCGGCGCAGGCGGCGCCTGTGTCGCACCCCAGCTGGGTGCTCCCGGCGGCGCCGCGGGCGGCGCTGCGGCAGGTCCGGCAGGCGGCGGTGGTGGCATCGAAGGCGGCGGGGCAGGAGGCGCGCCCCATGTCTGTGCGGCGGGCTGGGTGGGTCCAGGCGTAGGTGCCCCCCAGGTCGGCGCGGCAGGCTGCGGCGGTGGAGGCGGGGCCCCGGCGCCAGGCGCGCCGCCCCAGGCAGGAGCAGGTGAACCGCCCGGGCTGGGCGGCGGTGGCGGCGGCGCAGCCGGCGCTCCCCAGGTTGCCTGGCCCGACCTCGGCTGCGCGGCAGCCGGCTGGTCCCAGCTGGGCGCGCCTCCTGGAGGAGCCACGACGGTTGGGGCGACAGGGCTCGGGGCGTGCGCGCCCGCAGGCGGCGCCCAGGTGGCTGCGATGCCTGCCGGATGAGACGCCGCTGCTGTCTGCGCCTGTGAAGGCGGGCGCACTGGCGACGCGATCCTTCCTCGCCGGCGCCGCCTGCGTGTGAACAGGTAGGCGATGGCGACGATTACGGCCAGGGGCGCCAGAACGAGTACTCCGTAAAGTGGGTCCATCCGGTGGAGGGCCTCCCTTGTGCCGAATCCGGCTATGTATTAATTCCAAAAACTGTACGCGGATGGGCGTTTGATCCGCCGCTGTTCGCGCCGGTCAGAAGTATGGCAGCCGACCAATTCGAGTCAAGCTAACTAAGAGTCACATCAAGAAGGCTGCGGCGCCGCCTGGGTGCTCACCACGGTACCTTCGACCACCAGCCGGCCTGACGCGACGCCGGGAACCGTGATGTCCGCCTCGAGCGAATGGCTGCCACCACCGAGCGCCTGCCCAGTGACCACGTGCACGCGCAGCGACCGCCCCAGGGGCAGGTCGAGCCGCCTGGGCAGCGGAGCCCGACCCGCATGTGTCTCGACCTGGAGATCCGGACGGGCCAGGACCACACCATCGAGGCGCAGGCCGGTGAGCCCGACCAGCACGGCGGGCCGCGTCTGGTTCTCCAGCGCAAAGCTCAAGCCATCGGGCTCCGAACGCAGGCTGGACAGGTCCGCCAGCCGCTCGGCCAGGTACCTGGCAAGCTCGGGCCGCGGTCGAGGTCCGGGCAAAGTCGATGTCACGGTGAATCGAAGCTCGGCGCGATCGATGACCCGCCCGCCAATTGTCAGCGCCGCCTCCAACCTGTAGTCACCCTCCGCCGGCAGGGGAAGCGTCACTGTGGTGGCGCTGACGGCGGGCTCGAAGGCGGTCGGGACCTCGACGTCAACCATGCCCGCGTACGACTTTCGCTGCATCGCATCGCGAATGAGGCGGGCGCCGCGGCGCTTGCCCGCGCGTTCTCGCGTCACCGACCAGCGCACCACGCCGCGGCCGGAGACCTCAGGATCGTCGTTGACCACGACCAACCGCGCGCTGAAGGCAACGTCGGGGCGCTGCAGGATCCCGAACGGCCGGTCCGGCTCGAACGTCAGAGGCTCGACGATGACGCGCGTTGGTTTGAACGCCTCGGTTAAGGCGGCGAGCGCAGGCTTGGGCCGGCGCGCCCCATCCATCAACCCGAATCCGATGGCGGGAAACGGATCGACGAGGTGATAGGCGAATGCGCCCCAGCACGACTCGAACTTGCGAATCCGCAAATGCTCGGCAGCGAGTCGGACGACGTCTGCTTGATAGGCCTGCGACGCTTCGATATACGACTCGAGATTCTGCTGACCGGAGGGCAGGCCGACTCCCCTCTCCGCCCAGTTGACCGGCTGAAAGCCGGCGAATCGCCAGGACGCGTCATCGTCCGCAACCGGCCACGACGCGGCGATCTCTTTCCAGACCGCCGAGTCGCTTGACGGCAGCGACTGCGCTCCGAAGGCGGTGACCATCACCGGCTCGACCTCGGTGAGCTCACGCCAAGAACCAGTCGTCCATCCGTGCATCAGGTGCTGATCGATCTCGCCTGACGCAGCCAGGGCGGGCCGGCTGGGATCCAGCTTCTCGAATGAAGCCTTCAGCTCCTGGTCGATCGGGTGGTTCTGCCGCACCGCATGCACGTCTCCCAGGTCGGCGTTGCTCGAAAGCCAGGGAGGCTCGTCGTGCGCAATCCAAAGCGCAACCGAAGGACGGTTGCGGAGCAGCTCGACCATCTCGGCCTGCTGCTGCCGCGCCGACGACTCGAAAAAGCGGGAGTTGTCGCCGCGCGCGTGATACGCGTAGATGCCGGTCAGTGGCAATTCCTGGAACAGCAGCATGCCGGCCGCATCCGCGCGCCGGTAGAACTCGGGGGGGAGCACGTTGGCGATGACGCGCAGCGCATCGACGTTCGCATCCTTTGCGATCCGAAGGTCGCCCTCCATTCGCTCGGGAGTCAGCTCGTCGAGCCGATACGACGGCGCGTAGCACGCGCCTCTGAGGAACATCTGGCGCCCGTTCACCGAGAAGTTCCAGCGGCGCGGACCGATCTCCCATTTGAGCTCTCTGAACGCGAATGTGTCCTCGACGCGCGCGGACTCGACGCCGCCTGCATAAGCGACCAGCTCCGCTCCATACACCGGCTGCCCTCCAAAGCGCCAGGGCTCCCATCGCCTGGCACCTGGAAGGGCGAGCCGCATCGACACCGTTTGCTCGCTGCCTCCCCCAAGGTGGACGTCGCGTCGCAACCGCAGTGGATCGCGACCCGGCATCGAGACGACCAGCTCGATCTCGCCATCCATGTTGCGGCCGTCGAGATTGCGAACGTGAGCCTCGACCTCGAGGCGGCCGTCGTTCGCCTCGATGTGCGGTTTCAGACGCATCCAGTCGATGGTGATCGCGCCCACGTACTCGAGCTCGACGGGGCGCCAAAGGCCGATGGGCACCTCCCATCGATATGGGTCAGGCAGACTCGAGTAAGCCGAGGCGGGATAGGGACGCAGCTCGCCGTCATTGAAGACGCCCATCACGTGATGCTTCTTGTCCGGCTGCGGCTCGACTGGCGATTCGCAGCAGATGACGAGCAGGTTCTCCGCTTTCAGGTATGGGGTGAGGTCGAAACCAAACGGCGAAAAATAGCCGTAATGCGAGCCCAGCAGCTTGCCGTTGAGCCACGCGTTGGTCGCGAGAAACGCACCGCCGAAACGCAGCAGGACCCTCCCCGCATGGTCCGGCCGGGCGAACTCGGTCCTGTACCAGACCGCCTGGTGGCCCTCGCGAGCCGCCAGCTGGCGTGGAACCTCGATCGGCTTCCACCCCACTCCCTTTCCTATCGTCAGACGCTCGGCTTCGCCCTCACCGAGAGACGTCCACAAGGCCTCCCAGCCGCTCAGCTCACGCATGCCGGCCGCCCTTTGCGGAAGTGGAAGGAACAGGCAGTCACTCACGCCGCGCTCACTCCCGTGCGTGGCGCCACGAATGCGCCGTCTGCGGTGGTGCACACGATGACCGGTTTCTGGACGGCGGCAGACAGCGATTTCTCGGCGCCACGCTGGATAAGGGCAAGGATGCTGCCTCCGAATCCGGCGCCCATGATGCGGGCGCCATAGCAGCCGGGAGCCGCCCACGCCTTTTCCACCAGCGCGTCGACGTGCGGGGTCGAGACTTCGAAATCGTCTCGCAGGCTGCGGTGCGACTCCTTGAGGAGGCTGCCGAGGCGGTCGAAGTCGCGATCGTCGAGAGCGTCCACGAAGTCGTGCACTCGCGCGATCTCCGAAACCACGTGGCGGCGCCGATTGGGCTGACCGGCCTCCGCCTCTCGGCGGCGATCGTTGTAAGGCGTGCGCGCCAACGTGCGGTGCTCGCCCGAGTCAATGACGGCGATGAGGAGCTCGTCAGGGAACGGGACGGCGCGGTACTCGAGGGTTCCGCAGTCGAGCAGCAGCGCATGGCCTCGCCGCCCAAGCGCCGACGCGAACTGGTCCATCACCCCAACCTGCACGCCGGTGGCACGCTGCTCGGCTCTCTGGCACGCGAGCGCTGCCTGCACTCCGTCCAGCTCAGGCTTGAGTCCCGCTGCGATCGCCACGAGCAACGCGGCTGATGAGCTGAGGCCTGAACCCGAGGGTATGTCGGATTGGACGCTCACCGACTGCGGCTCGACGCCAAGCTCGTCGCCCATCGCTCGCACGTACGCCAACCCACCTTTCACGCGGCTGTTGATCGACCACTCGGCTGCGGGGCTGCCGGTCACCTCAGTGTGTCGGTCGACTGCTGCAGGCAGCACCACGCCTCCGAGGTAATCCACGTGCTCGCCAATCAGGTTTACGCGGCCGGGCGCCCGCCCATGCCACGCTCCGCCGTTAAAGCCCACGCAGCTCCGCGGCGGTGTCTTCGGCGCGTGCGTCGACTATGAAAGCTCCTGCGCCAAGCTCCGAGCCCGCCAGGTACTTGAGCTTGTCACGACTTCGGTTGGGCGGATAGAACTCGACGTGAAAGTGGTGATCGATCCCGCCCCGCCCCGGCGGTTTCTGGTGCATCGCCATCACATAGGGCAGCGGAATGTCAAAGAGACGGTCGTACTTCTGCAACATGCCCTTGAGAATTCGTGCGAACGATTCGCTGTCCTCTTCATCAAGACCGAGGAGTCCATTCCGATGTCTCAGGGGAGCGATGTGCACCTCGTAGGGCCATCGCGCAAACGGTGGCACGAAAGCGATCCAGTGCTCGTCGCGCAGCACAGTGCGCTCTCCCCCTTTCTCTCCCGCGAGCACGTCGCAGTAGATGCAGCGTCCGGTCGCGCGCTTGTGGCGGGCATGTGCCTTCAGCTCGTGCTGCATGACGGGCGGAACGAACGGATATGCGTAGATCTGCCCGTGAGGATGGCTCAACGTCACGCCGATCGCCTCACCTCGGTTCTCGAAGATGTAGACATAGCGAACGTTTCGAAGCCGGCCAAGCTCTTCGGTGCGGTCGCGCCAGACTTCGATGAGGTCCTGGATGTGCTCCACCGATTGTTCGCCGAGCGATGAGTCGTGAACCGGCGTGTAGCAGACGACCTCGCAGCGCCCCTGCTCCGCGGTGAAGGACGGAAAGCGGTTCTCGAAGACGGCGATGTGATAGTCGGGTTCCGGAATCTCTGTTTCGAGGTGGCCCGGCGGGGTGGGGCATAGAGGACAGTGGTCAGCGGGAGGATGGTAGGTGCGGTCCTGCCGCCAGGGCGCAACGGTGACCCATTCCTCCAGCAGGGGATGCCAGCGGAGCTCGCTCAAATCTTTTCGTAATAGATGAGGTAGCGGCCGTCGGCTTTCTGCACCACCCGCTTGGTGAGGCGCCTCGTCTCGCGCCTTGGGCGCCGCGGCCGGCTTGTCTCGCGGAAGCTCTCGACCTTCAGTGCGGTCGCGTGAGCGCTTTGACTGCGGGGCATCGAGCGAAAAGTGTAGTTGGGGCGGGTGGCGACCAATTGTCGCTGGTACACTCCACTGCGAAGTTCACTGCCCGCGGGGCAAAGGAGGTGAGGCGGAAGCTTGGATAAACCGAATCGTGGTGCCAGCCGCCTCGTTTGCCAGCCGGGAGCTCGGGAGGACGTGAGCCTCTAGGGCTTCC
>DATCPW010000173.1:0-3398 GCA_036569865.1 Candidatus Dormiibacterota bacterium | reverse complement strand
GGCGGCAGGCCACCGAACCTGTTGAACCCAGAGGTCAAAAAGTAGCGGCCGCGGGTCGGTACCGGCTTTTAGCCCTCGACCTCGACGGCACGATCCTCAGCCCCACGTTGCAGCTGGATCCACGCGATGTCGAGGCGGTGGGCCGCATGGTGCGGGCAGGGATCACTGTCGTGGCCTGCACTGGTAGGCCCTTTCCGGGTGCGCTGCCTTGGGTCAAGCGCCTGGGGCTCGAGACTCCGATCGTTTGCTACCAGGGCGCGCAGGTTCGGGCGTTGAACGGCGAGATGCTGCTCGACCACGGCATCGAGCACGACCTCGCGATGGAGGTGATCCGTTTTGCGCGCGAACGCGACCTCCACATCCAGGCGTATTCCGACGACAAGCTGTTGGTTGAGCGGGACCGGCCCGAGGCGCACGAATACGCGGACCATGCGGGCATGCCAATCAACGTCGTCGGGGACCTCGACAAGGCGATGGGGCCGACCACCCCCAAGCTGGTGATGGTCGCCACGCGCGAGAAGCTGGAAGCGCTGCTTCCAGAGGTGCGGCGGCGCTGGGAGGGGAGGTTGAACGCGGCGACGTCGATGCCGACGTACCTCGAGTTCACCACCATCGAGAGCGACAAGGCCAAAGCGCTTGCCTTCCTGTGCAAGCAGCTGGGGATCCCGCAGGAGCAGACCGTGGCGGTCGGGGATGGCCGCAACGACGTCTCGATGATCTCCTGGGCGGGGCAGGGCGTGGCGGTCGAGGGATCGGAGCC
Source organism: Candidatus Dormiibacterota bacterium (assembly GCA_036569865.1). Taxonomy (GTDB): domain Bacteria; phylum Chloroflexota; class Dormibacteria; order Dormibacterales; family Dormibacteraceae; genus Palsa-872. The sequence goes on along the minus strand of DATCPW010000173.1, from coordinate 2,638 downwards.
GGAGGTCATCGCTGCGGCGGACCGGACGATTCCCGGACCTGGCCATGGTGGAATCCAGCAGCTCGCCGATGTGTTGATCAAGTGATGGGGACTTTGCTCTTGGTGCACGCGCACCCTGACGATGAGGCGATCTCGACTGGCGGCGCGATGTTGAAGGCAAGGGCGGACGGCCATCGTGTGGTGCTGGTCACCGCCACGCGCGGTGAGGCCGGCGAGATCTACAACATGGACGAAGCTTCGACGCGGCCGCGCCTGGGCGAGGTGAGAACCAAGGAGCTGGAGGCTGCAGCACACCTGCTTGGCGTCAACCGCGGCGAGTTCCTCGACTACCGGGACTCGGGCATGGTCGGAACGCCCGAGAACGATGACCCGAGGTCCTTTCACCAGGCGCCGTTGAACGAAGCCGCCGCCAAGCTGGCAGCAATCCTGCGGGAGGAGCGGCCGGACGTCGTCGTGACTTACGACGCGGATGGCACCTACGGGCACCCTGACCACATCAAGGCGCACCTCGTCACGAACGCCGCGCTCGACCTCCTCGAAAAGGAGGGGTGGCGCCCCAGCAAGCTCTACTACACGGGCATCCCTCGCACGCTGATGCAGCAGTTCATGGAATCGCTGCCTGAGGACGCGCGACGGCAGGAGCAGGAGGGCACCATCAGGATTCCGGGGACACCGGACGAGCTGATCACGACGCAGCTCGACGTCGGCGAGTATGTCGACCGCAAGCGTGAGGCCTTCGCCGCGCACGTGACCCAGAACGACCCCAACTCATGGTTCACGACGATGGCGGACCAGATCTACCGCCTGGCGTTCGGCACCGAGTATTACCGGCTGGCGCGCGGCAAGCCGGGCTCAAAGCTGCCGGAGAACGACCTCTTCGTGGGTGTGGCCGACAAGTAAGCCGGCTCAACCCCTCCGCGTAGACTCAAAAGAGATGGAAGTCCTGAAGATCACCCCGCGGGGCTACTGCCACGGCGTAGTCGATGCCTTTCGCATTGCCAAGCGCGTGCGTGAGGAGACCACTGGGCCCGTGCACATGCTCGGGATGCTGGTTCACAACACCCACGCCACCGACGATCTGCAGCGCCAGGGGGTCGAGCTGGTGGACCAGAACGACCGGCTGGCCGGCCTTAGCCAGATCAAGGGCGGCACCGTGATTTTCACCGCCCACGGCGTCTCGCCCCAGGTCAAGCAGCGGGCGGTGGAGCTTGGCTTGACCCCGATCGACGCAACCTGCTCTGACGTCGTCCGCACGCACGAGCTGGTGGCCGATCTCGCCCGGAAGGGCTACGAGGTCGTCTACATCGGTCGGAAGGGGCATCCCGAGCCGGAAGGCGTGATGGGGGAGGCTCCGGGCAAGGTGCACCTCGTCCAGGACCCCGAGGACATCGACGCCCTTGAGCTGAAAGGAGATCGGATCGCGGTCACCTGCCAGACCACGCTGTCCGTGTGGGATACCGAAGACCTGATCGGCCGCGTCCAGGCCCGCTACCCGAACGCCGAGGTACACAACGAGATCTGCCGCGCGACGCAGGAGCGGCAGGAAGCCGCCGTCGAGGCGGCGCCACTCGTCGACCTGGTGATCGTGGTGGGCAGCCCACGATCATCGAACTCGCTCAGGCTGGTCGAGGTCGTCAAGAAGCTTGGCCACAAGCCGGCCTACCTCGTCGACAACCTGGAGGACCTGGATCTCGCCTGGTTCAACGGAGCCAAGAAGGTTGGCGTCACGAGCGGGGCCTCCACCCCAAGCCAGCTCACCCGTCGGGTGATCGAATACCTGGAGGCTCTGGAGGTCCCGGCCTAGGGTCGACGCAATCGCCTGATCGCGCGCCTCAGCGGGTTTGCGGTGTCGGGTGCGGTCGCCTCTGGCACTGCAGCCGTCGCGGTTGGGGCGTCTGTCGGAGCTGTCGGAGCGGTGGTAGCGCCGTTTCGGGCCGCAGTGGAGCTCGCAGGCCGGCGCCGGCGCCGGCGCCTGCCGCTTACCGTTCGCTCCGGCCCAGCAGTTGCCGCCCCTATGGACGGGGCCTGGACGGGAGCCTCCACTGTGTCTACCGCCTTCGTCTTGGTCGCGTCACCGGGCGATGGGCGTCGTCGCCGTCGCCCCCTCCGTGGGATCACGCCAGACGCTGCAGTTGTCGCCGGTTCGGCGACCGGCTCTCTTGCGGCGGACTCGGCGGTTCGGGCCTGGGAAGCGCGCAGCACGCTGGCTCCGACCTCGCCCTCGGCGCAAAGCGCGCCGCCTGCCGTATGGACGTCCACTCTCCAGACCACTATTGCTGTGGGCGAACCCCCGACCGGGGCGCGTTTCTGGGTCAGCGTCCAGCGAGCGTAGATCGTGTCTCCTGCGCGGACGGCGCGGGGAAACTTCCAGTTGAGCCACTCCCACTCGGCGACGGCCGGCACCGGCATGTCCACGGAGCCCAGGCCGACGGCCATGGCGACGAGGAGGGCAGGAGGGGCGATGCGTCCATTTCGGTGGGTGGCATCGATCGTGAGGGGGGAGAAGTCGCCGGCAACGGCGGCGAACAGCGCGATCTCAGATTCGGAGATGGTGCGCCGCCGGGTCGTCCACTCGCCGCCGAGGGGGAGGTCGTCGAAAGAGATCGGCTCCAGGTCGGGCCGAGTATAGCCCGAACAA
>DATCPW010000172.1:0-7168 GCA_036569865.1 Candidatus Dormiibacterota bacterium | reverse complement strand
GCATTCATCCTTCTGATCGGGCTGGCCCCGCTGCTCGTGGTCGCGGGCACCATCGAAGGCAACATCTCACCCTCCGATGCACCCTTCGCCGTCAAGCTCACGATCGGGCTCACAACTGGATTGCTCTTCTATTCGTATCTGATCCTTGTAGGCCGTGGACTGAAGGTCAGAGAAGCGCCCGCTCCTTGAGCTCGAGGTAGCGTTCGACCAGGGCAGGGCTGAGGCTGCCCGCGACGACATCCAGCCCGAGCACCCCACCGCGCCGCAACAGCTCGAAGCTCTCGCGACGGCTCGCAACGAATTCCTCGGCCGCCGCCCACTCGTACGCGCGGGAGGACCTGGTCATGGGTTGATCGCGGGCCTTGAGGACTGCGGGATCAGACATCGCCACCACCAGCACCAGGTGGCGGGCGGCAAGGCGCAAGCAGTGCGCCACCAGCTCCTTCGAAGCCTCGGGATCCTGAACATCCGTCAGCACCACCACCATCGAGCGGCGCCCAAGCCGCAGCGCGAGGTGCGTGAACGCGTGGCCGAAATCGGGCTCGACGTAATCGGATTTGATCGAGTACAGAGCCTCGGTGAGCCGGCGGATCTGTGAGCTGCCGCGTTCGGGTTTGATGAAGCCGGTGACGCGATCGTCGAAGGTCATCAGACCGACGCGGTCGCCATACGCGTGTGCCACCCACGCGAGCATCAGCGCCGCGTTGACTGCATGGTCGAGCTTGTCGAGCTCGCCGGCCGGCGCCGTCATGAGGCGGCCGCAGTCGAGAGCGATCATCACCTGCTGGCCGCGCTCGGCCTCGACCTCGACAACGACAGGACGGTCGCGCCTGGCCGTGGCCGTCCAGCTCACGCGCCGAAAGTCGTCCCCACGCACGTAGTCACGCAGCCCGGCAAAAGCGGTGGAGACGCCGGGTGGTCTTGCCCGCCTCAGGCCGGCCATCGCGCGCAGACCGCGGCGCAGCGTGAGCTGCACTCGCTTGATGGCGACCACGTTGGGAAACACGGCCACCTCATCCGGTTGAGGGAGCCGGACCTGGCGGCGCCACCAACCATCCTCCCTCGATACCTGGAGGTCGACGGCGCCGAATCGGAATGCGCCGCGTCGAGGCGAGGATGTGAAGTAGCTGACTGCCAGGCGGCCGCTCTTGTCGAATCGCCCTACGAGCTCCCGCGGGTGCGGCTTCAACTCGGCAGGCGCGTGGTCTGCGACCCGCGCGTCAAGACCGGCGGCGGCCGGATTCTCGACCACGACCCTCACCTCTTCGAGCTCACCAAGCGAGAACGGCTCGGGTACGTGACGCCGCACGCGGTAGCCCGACCGGCCAGGCAGCAAGGCAAGGTCGCGCGTAAGGATCAGGACGAGGCCGACGTGGTAGACGACGGCAACCACGCGGAGCACCGGGGAGGCGCCTGAAAGGGCGATCAGCGCAGCCCCGATCGCGATTGCCCAGAGCAGCCGGGGTTGAGGCGCGAGGCCGCGAATCATTCCCAGTGTCAGCGCGGCGGCACGACCCTTGCCGCCACCGCCTCCAGGACGCTGTCGGGCGTCTGGCCGCCGACCTCGGCCTCGGGTCTGAGGATCAGCCGGTGGCGGAATGCAGGTGCGAGCAGCGCTTTGACGTGGTCCGGCGTCACGAACTCCGATCCGTCGAAGGCCGCCAGAGCCCGCGCCGCCAACATCAGCAGCACCTCCGCACGGGTGCTTGCACCCAGCGCTATCTCGGGCGCCGTTCGCGTAGCGGAGGCGAGGTCCACCACGTACTTGCGGATCTTTTCGTCGATGACGACCTTGGCCACCTGCTCACGGCATGCATCGATGTCGCCGGCACCGAGCACCGGCTCGACTCCGGCCTTTGAAGGATCCCGCAATTCGATGCCTGACTCCCAACGCCGCAATATCTCCATCTCGTCATCGGGGTTTGGGTAGTCGAGACGGATTTTGAAAAGGAAGCGGTCCTGCTGTGCTTCGGGCAGCGGATACGTGCCCTCGTACTCGACAGGGTTCTGTGTCGCAAGGACGAGGAAAGGCGCCGGCAATGCGAGCTGTTCGCCTTCGAGTGTTACGCCCCTCTCCTCCATCGCCTCCAGCAGCGCCGACTGGACTTTGGCCGGCGCCCTGTTGATCTCATCTGCGAGCAGGACGTTCGTGAAAATCGGGCCGCGCCGCAACGCGAAGGTTCGATTCGCAAGGTCGTACACCGATGTGCCGACGATGTCCGCCGGCATCAGGTCGGGCGTGAACTGCACGCGGCTGTATTGCAGGGACAACGCGCGCGCCATCGACTTGGCAAGGAGAGTCTTGCCGGTGCCTGGGACTCCTTCGAGCAAGACATGGCCTTCAGCCACCAACGCGATAGCGCACAGGCGGATGGCATCCTCCTGTCCGACCACGGCCTTGATCAGCTGGTCGCGAAGTCGGGTGTAGAAATCGGGAGCGGTGACGGCGGCGGAGCTTTCGGTCATCTGACCTCCTTGGACGCGGTGGGACGGGGCCGGCTGCGCTCCGGTGAAATCGGATAGGCGACGTCGTGCAGCCGCTGAGCGGCTTTCAGCAGGTCGGCATCCCCGCCTGCTGAGCTGTGAAGAGCGGTTTCGGCCTCGGCCAGGGCGCTCGCGAGCTCCGGCGCACGAATCCACAAAGCGTTCCAAAAGCGTTCACGTGGCTTCAACGGTAGGCCAGTGCGAGCTGCGACCGCTCGCTCGCTGGCGGTTGCCAGCACGCCGAGAGTGACGGCGCGAGCGCCTGACCTGCGCAGCAGCTCGCCCACCGCGACTGCCCATTCCGCGTCAGCGCGGGCGGCTTCTACCGGCCGCGGGATCAGAGGTCCGAAGCCCCGGCCCCGCAAGAGCAGGCCGACGAACACCGCCACGAGCAGCCACATAATTGCCGCCCCCCACGGCGTCAGCAGCCACGCTTGCGGGGATAGATCGCTGAAAGTGAACCCGTGGTGAAATTCGTCGAACGCAACTGTGCTTCGATCGGTGCCTAGAAGGTCGGCGAGCAAGCGCCCGTTGTCCTGCTTCTCGAGGTAGCCGTTGCAGAGCACCAGAGGATCGGCAAGCACGACGATTCGCCCGGCGCCGAAAGTGCTCACGAAGCCGAGCACAAAACCTCCAGGGGAACGCAAGATCGGCACCTGGGTGGTGGCGGGGTCCAGCGGTATGGCGGCATCGCCACCGGCAACCTGGTTGACGCCGGCGAGCACCGGGTTTGCGATCCCCGTGCTGCTATCGACTAAGCCATTGAGACGGTTGACATTCAGAACCCGATCCAACTCTGGATCGCCCTGCTCGGACGCATAGACCAGGACACCGCCCGAGCGCACCCATGCGGCGGTTCGATCGGCCTCTTCAGCGGTGAACGGGCTCGTAGGCGTGAACACGAACAAGAGGCCGTTCGCGGATGGCGGCGTAAAAGAACCCGCCACCTCAATAGTGGGATGGCCCATGGCTTGAGCGAACAGGACGGCGGCCGACGCGCCGTCGGCGGCGTCGCTCGTGGAGCTGTGCTCTGGCGAACCCTGCGGCGGCTGGGCCAGATATGCCAAACCGGCTATCACCAGCGAGATGGCCGCGGCTATCACCCACCCGCGCGCTCCCTTCATGCGGCCAGATCCTTCGGCTGCCGAAAAGGCGACGCCACCTGCAGCGCGCGCTCATAAGTCGCTCTGTCGACGTCGCGGCCGCCGTAAACGGCCGCTTCAAAGGGCGTCAGCAATGGGCGCAGGCTCGCAGGGTCGGGGGCGTGCTGGAAGATCTCGCGCACGGTCAGCGGGCTTCCCTCCCACGTTCGCTCGCCCGCAAGGGTGGCGGCCACGCCCGCACACAACGCGCGGATGGCTCCAATTCGATCGCCGGCTGCGGCAAGCCGGTCTGCTTCGTTGAAGTAGTCCGCCGGCGCCCTGGGCCCGCTTGGACCTCTAGCGGCTGAGCCTTCTGCGAAGCGGCCGCGCGTCGAGCTGAAGATCAGCACCGCAACGATCGCCACCACGATCGCGCCAAAGACGTAATAGACCCAATTGGGCAGAGGCAGTGAGCCGGATTCGCGCCGAAAGATGTTCAAAAGGTCGTTGATTCTGTCGCTGAACCACTGGCGCAGGCGATCCAGCCAGGTTTGCGGCTGATGCAGCGCGTCGTACCTGTGCATGGCCATGACATCGCGAAGCCGCTGCTGCGCTTGCGCTGAATCTGCGGTGTTCGCGGGCTTGTCGATGGCGGCTAGCAATGCCTTCAGGCGGTCGACCGCATCGGCGAAATTCGGCGGGGTGGCTTCAAGGTCGGCGATGATCTCGCGCTGTGTGCGCCCGGTGCCGGCCTCTAGAACGGCCAGCGCTCCCTGAGCGGCGGCGCTGTCGTTCGGCTGAGCGACACTTACCAGGTCGAAGGTGTCCTGCACCGCCTGCTTGAATACGGCTGGGTCTGTGGTGTCGGCGGCAGCCTGCGCGGGAGAGACGAGGGCGAGGGCGAGTGCCAGCAATGCCATGGCGAGGACCCGCGCGACTGTTCGAGTGATGAGAGCCCTCACGCCGCCGGGGACGGGGCGCCCACGCGCTGGGCGAGCTGAAACAGATCGAGGCCTTCTCGTCGCACGCGCAGATCGAAGTAGATCAGCACGGTGGCGATCTGCAGGATCGGGCTGACGAGGGAGCTGACGAGAATTCCTGTCGCCTCAGATATCGCGATGCTCAGATAGGAGGAGACGAATGCCTGCAAGAGAAGTTGCCCCAAGAAGAGGAATGCTTGCAGCGCTGTGGCCACCACCTGGATGAGGATGTACATCAAAGAAAGAATCAAGAAGGTGCGCCACCAGCGACCCTCGATGAGCCGCCAGCTCCGACCCAGGGCGGCGCCCAACCCGATGTTCTCCACGAACATTGCAGGCATCCACGCGATCCACCTGACGCCAATCCAGGTCCACAGCGGAAACAGGCAGAACAGCAAGGCCATCCCGGAAAGCAGCAGGAAGTAGCCGACGATGTGAAGGTAGCGGCGGAACGCAGCGCGCATCGCACCCCAGAAGGTGACGGGGCGGCCCAGAGCGGATTCACAAGCGGCATAGGTGATCGAGCCGTAGAGCAACGGGTACAGGACGACAGCGAGCACGACGACCACCGCCAGCGACGCAAGGGTCGGACCCAGGTCTGGAGGCTGGCTCGAGGCAGATTGCTGGGCCAGGTTGTTGAACAGGGTGAAGAAGCTGAAGCCGGCGCCCGCCGCGAGCGGGATCGACAGGATGACCGAGATCCCGGCGAACAGAAAAAAGTGGCGTCTGTACATCCGGAATGTTTCATCCAGCAGGTCACCGATCTCGAGGGGACGGAGGCGAAGCGGGGCTGGCGTGCTCAATGTGCGAGCCATTGTCGCGCGCCGGCCGAGTTGCGTCAGCCCTACGCGCCAACGCCCATACGAAGAAACCGAGCTAGGGCTTCGCGGCGGCGGCGGCAGGCTCCTTGTGTTTGTGCTTCACCGGCGTGAACTTCAGAGCGTCCTCGCCGTCCACGTCGATCTGCACCGTGTCGCCACGCGCGATCTTTCCACGCAGCAGGTGCTCGGACAGCTGATCCTCGATCCTGCTCGTGATGACGCGCCGCAAGGGTCGAGCCCCGTAGACGCGGTCGTAGCCTTCCTTGGCAAGCAGGTCCTTGGCCGCGTCGGTGACCTCGATGATGATCTGCTGCTCGACCAGGTGCTTGCTCAGCTTGTTCAGCTGGAGGTCGACGATCTCCCGGATCTGAGCGGTGGTCAGGCTCTTGAAGACGACCACGGCATCGACACGGTTGAGGAACTCTGGGCGGAACATCCGCTTCAGCTCCTCGTCGATCTTCTCCTTCGTGTTCTTGTGGCGCCGCTCCACCTCGCCGGCCTCATCAACCACAGCGGGCTGGAAGCCGAGCGACGTACCCGCCTGGTTCACGTCGCGGATGCCCAGGTTGGAGGTCATGATGATCACGGTGTTCGCGAAGTTGACCACCTTGCCTTTCGCGTCGCTGAGCCGGCCGTCTTCGAGGATCTGCAACAGCATGTTGAACACCTCGGGATGCGCCTTCTCGATCTCGTCGAACAGGATCACCGAGTAAGGCCTGCGCCTCACCGCCTCGGTGAGCTGGCCGCCTTCGTCATAGCCGACATAGCCCGGAGGCGAGCCGACCAGACGAGCGGTGGTGTGGCGCTCCATGAACTCGGACATGTCGAGCTTGATCAGCGAGTCCTCCGAGTCGAACAGGTACTCGGCCAGCGCTCGCGCCAGCTCGGTCTTCCCGATTCCAGTCGGGCCCAGGAAGATGAATGATCCGATCGGGCGGCGAGGGTCCTTCAGGCCGGCGCGCGCGCGCCGCACTGCTTGCGACACGGTCTTGATCGCCTCGTCCTGACCGACCATCCGCTTGTGAATCTCTTCTTCCATCCGAAGGAGACGCGCGGTCTCTTCCTCGACAAGACGAGCAACCGGCACGCCAGTCCACGCCGCCACGATCTGAGCGATGTGCTCCTCGTTGACGTCGGGGACGGTCTCGCCGAGCTTGTCGCGCCACGCGGCTTCCTTGGCAGCGAGCTTGTCCTGCAGCTTCTTGACCTTGTCGCGCACGCTGGCCGCGGCCTCGAAGTCCTGCTTGTTGACCGACTCATCCTGGTCGGTGCGGTACTTCTTGATCTCCTTCTGCAGCTCTTTCAGGTCATCAGGAATGGTCGTGAGCTTCATGCGGACACGCGCTGAGGCCTCGTCGATCAGGTCGATCGCCTTGTCGGGAAGCGCGCGGTCGCTGACGTAGCGGTCGCTCAAGACCGCGGCGGCATGCACTGCCGAGTCGGTGATCGTGACCCTGTGGTGCTTCTCGTAAAGCGACTTCACGCCATTGAGGATGTCGATGGTCTCGGCCAGGCTCGGCTGGTCGACGAACACCGGCTGGAAGCGGCGCTCGAGCGCGGCGTCCTTCTCGATGTACTTGCGGTACTCGTTCAGGGTGGTCGCGCCGATGCACTGGATCTCGCCGCGAGCCAGCGCCGGCTTGAGGATGTTGGCGGCGTCGATCGCGCCTTCCGCCGCGCCCGCCCCAACCAGCGTGTGCAGCTCGTCGATGAACAGCACGACCTCGCGGCTGGATCGGATCTCGTCGAGGATCTTCTTCAAGCGTTCCTCGAATTCACCGCGGTACTTGGTGCCGGCGAC
>DATCPW010000171.1:0-4136 GCA_036569865.1 Candidatus Dormiibacterota bacterium | reverse complement strand
GTCGAGCGGCTGCCGCTTGGCGCCGGCGTCACACAGGTTTCGGATGACCTGAACGCGGAGCGCGAGCGGTTGGAACGCGCGGTCAACCTCATCCAGCTCTATGGCGTGTACACCGAGGTCGACTGCATCTTCGACACACGCCACGTGATGGAGCTGTGGGAAAAGGTTCCGGCGGACGAACGCAAGCAATTTCCGTTCGACCCCGCGCTCTATAACTGGGATCACTACTTCCAGGACGTGCATATGCCGACGGTCGTTCGAATGTCCCGCGCCGAGACCGTGGTTCGCAAGGGAAAGCAACCGACAGGGAGCACCGCGATCAAGCCGGAGACCAGCTCGGTGCGCTCCGCCATCGACCGGCGCACAGGTCGGTCAGACGTGCTGGCCGTGTTCGACGTCGACGGCACGCTGGTCGAGACGAACGTCGTCGAGTACTTCCTCTGGATGCGACTTCGCGCGCAGCCGCTGGAGGACTGGCCGTCGTTCATGGCCCAGATGCTTCGCGAAGCCCCGCGATGGCTTTACCTCGAACGGCGGTCGCGAGCCGACTTTCAGCGCACGTTCTACCGCGAGTACAAGGGCCTCGATTACGAGGTCATGAAGGCCCTTGGCCGAGAGGCGCTCGACGCTGTGACGTTGCGCCGCATCTATCCGGAAGGCATGCGCCGCATTCGCGAGCACAAACGCGCGGGGCATCGCGTGCTGCTGCTCACGGGCGCGCTCGACGTCGTCGTGCAGCCGCTGGCAGATCTCCTCGAGGTCGAGGTCGACTGCGCGCATCTGCTCATAAAGGACGGAAGGCTCACCGGCGATCTCGAGTCACCGCCGCCTGCGGGTGAGGCGCGCGGCACGCTCCTGGAGGAATACGCGGCGCGCAACGGCATCCTGCTGGCGGAGAGCTTCGCGTACGCGGACTCGCTGTCGGACCTGGGCATGCTCGAGCTCGTGGGCACGCCGGTGGCCGTGAACCCCGACGCGCGCCTGTCACAGGTCGCCGGCCAGCGTGGCTGGCGAATCGAGCGGTGGCGCATGGCGCCGGGGAACTGGCGGCTGCCGATGCCGGACCCGCGCTCGCCGGAGTATCGGGAGGCGGTGAGACGCTGACGTGTTAGCCCTCCAGTACGTCCGCTCGATTCCCGCGTTCGCCATCGTCAAGGCATCGGGCGGGCGTCCCGACGTCGCCACCAGCGCACTTTCGATGCTCAAGCTGGGCGACGTCCCTGAACCTGAGCTGCCCGCGCGCGACTGGCTGCGCGTGCTGCCTACCCTGAGCGGCATCTGCGGCTCCGACCTCGCCGCGATCGGCGGGCACGCCTCGTTGTACCTCGACCCTCTCACCAGCTATCCGTTCGTTCCCGGGCACGAGGTGGTGGGCACGCTGGACGACGGCAGCCGCGTCGTCATCGAACCTGCATTGGGCTGCAAGGTCCGGGGTATCGTCCCTCCGTGCCCGCGCTGCGCCGAGGGCAGGCCCGGCCTTTGCTACAACGTGACGGAGGGACCGATCGAGGTCGGTCTCCAGACCGGATACTGCGCTGACACGGGTGGGGGATGGGGCGAGCTGCTCGTCGCGCACCCGAGCCAGCTGCATCCCGTCGCCGAGTCACTCAGCGACGAGGCGGCAGTACTGATCGAGCCGTTTGCCTGCTGCATCCACGCAGCGTTGCGTGGTGGCGCCGGCAAGGACGATTACGTGGTCGTGCAGGGCGCCGGGACCATCGGCCTGCTCACGGTCGCCGCAGTGAAGCTGTTCACCCCGCCGAAGCGCTTGATCGCAGTCGCCAAGCATCCGACGCAGCGCGACCTCGCTCGGAAGCTCGGCGCGGACCAGGTCATCTCGCCCGCAGACGTGTTTCAGCGCGTGCGCTTCGGAACCGCGGCCAGGCGTCTCGACGGAATGGACAGGCCGCTGTTGCTGGGAGGCGCCGACCTGACGTTCGATTGCGTGGGCAGCGCCGAGAGCCTCAACGATGCGGTGCGTTTCACGCGCGGTGGCGGCAAGGTCGTCGCGGTGGGCATGCCTGGCGAGGAGAAGGTGGATTGGGCGCCGATCTGGCAGCGTGAGCTGACTGTGATGGGAGCGTATGCGTACGGTACGGAGCCCAGCCACAAGGGCAGGCGCACATTCGAGCTGGCCCTCGAAGCAGCGCCGGAGCTGCACCTGGAGAAGCTGACTGGGCCGCTGTTCGGGCTCGGCGAATATCGCGATGCCATCGCGTACGCGATGAGCGCCGGCAGGCTCGGCGCCGTGAAGGTCGCATTCGATCTGCGAGGATTGAGAGCCTGATGCCACGTCCTGGCGCCGTCATTGAGGTCGATCGCAACACTCCGCCCGTGCTCTTTCATTTCGGCGAGGGCGTGCGGTTGGAGAAGCTGCCGCTCGGCGCTCGCATCGTCTATCCGCCCGATCCCCTCGAGCCGATAGCCCACGCGGAACGCGCCATCAAGCGCGCGCTGGCCAAGCCGCTGGACGACGATCCGCTCAAGTCGCTCCTGCGTCGCGGCATGAAGCTGACCATCGCCTTCGACGACCTCTCGCTGCCGTTGCCGCCGATGGCGGCGCCAGACGTGCGCCAGCTGGTGATGGAAGAGGTCATCGACATGGCGGCGGAGGCCGGGGTCGAAGACATCCATCTGATTGCGGCGCTCGGTCTGCACCGGCGCATGACCGCCGACGAGATCCGCCACATCGTGGGGGACCGCATCTTCAGCACGTTCTGGCCGGATCGCCTGTACCAGCACGACGGCGAGGATCCCGAAGCCAATGTCTATATCGGCAAGACATCGGCGGGAGAGGACGTCACTTTGCACAGGCGCGCAGCGGAGTCGGACCTCGTCATCTACGTGAACCTGACGCTGGTACCGATGGATGGCGGCCACAAGTCGATGTCGACGGGTCTGGCCACCTATCGCGGGATTCGGGAGCACCACAACGTGAAGACGCTGATGGGCTCTCTCTCTTACATGAACCCTCCGGACTCCGCCCTCCATCACTCCTGCATCAGGCAGGGCCAGCTGATCGAAGACACGGTCCGCGTCTTCCACATCGAGACCACCGTCAATAACCACGCGTTTCCTTCGATCGCCAACTTCATGCAGAAGCGTGAGACCGATTGGACGGCCCAGGACCAGGCCATGTTCCTGGCCATGAAGCAGTTCACCGACATCGCTCCGCCCGCGTTCAAGCGCAGCGTCTTCCACGCGATGCGCGCACCGTACGGTCTGACGGGGGTACATGCGGGTCAGGTCGACGCTGTGCATGAGAAGACGCTGGAGGCTGTGCGAAATCAGATCAGCGTTCGCGTCGAGGGCCAGACCGACATCGTCACCATCGGCGTGCCGTACCTGGGCCCTTACAACGTCAACGCCCCGATGAACCCGGTGCTGGTTGTGTGCATGGGACTCGGGTACCTCTTCAACTTCTACAAGAACAAACCGGTTTTGAGGAAGGGTGGCGTAGCGATTCTCACCCATCCATGCCGCTATGAGTTCGATGCGGTGCAGCACCCCAGCTACATCGATTTCTACGACGAGGTGCTCGCCGACACCACGAACCCTCAAGAGATCGAAACCAAGTACGAGCAGCGGTTCGCCGAGGACCCGTGGTTCCGGCAGCTGTACCGCAAGTCACACGCGTATCACGGGGCTCATCCGTTCTATGCCTGGTACTGGGCCGCCCACGCAATGGACCACGCGGGCGACATCATCATCGTCGGGGGCGATCGCGACGTTGTGCACAGGCTGGGTTTCAAGTGCGCGACCACTCTCGAGGACGCCTTTGAGATGGCGGAGCAGACGGTGGGCCGGTATCCCAGCGTGACCCACATGCGAATGCCTCCGATCCTTCTCGCCGAGGTGGAATGAGAAATGAAAGGGAGCCCTGGCGGTTCCCTCTCATGGTCTCTCTCCGAGAAGGTAGGGATTAACTGAATGACCATGCATGGCAGCGTCTGGGTGGCAATTTGACGAGACAAAGTCGCGGCCGGGGGAACCCCGGCCGCCCCTGCGACGCTGGTATCTAGTCCATGACCTGGTATTCCGGCGCAGGCCTGACCCGGCTGGCGGACACGGTCGGAGGTGCGATTCGGGATGTGCGCCGGGTCAGAAGGGGATGGCACTGGGACACGCCTCGCCCA
>DATCPW010000170.1:0-4261 GCA_036569865.1 Candidatus Dormiibacterota bacterium | reverse complement strand
CCTCTACAGCCAGCTCGGGGTCAAGGTCACGCTCCTCGAAGGGCTCGACCGCCTGGTACCGCTAGAGGACGAGGAGATCTCCAAGGAGATGCTCACCGCCTTTAAGAAGGCGGGCATCGATTGCCGCGTCGGGGTCAAGGTGAAAGGCGCCAAGAAGGCCCGCGGCGGCGTGGCCGTCGACACGGAGCAGGGCGAGATCTGGGCCCACCAGCTGCTGGTCGCCGTCGGCCGCTCACCAAGATCCAAGGACATCGGCCTGGAAAAAGTAGGCGTCGAGACGCACCCGAACGGCTTCATCAAAGTCGATGAGTGGATGCGTACGTCGGCCGAGGGGATCCACGCCATCGGCGATGTGGTGGGTGGATTTCTTCTCGCTCACGCGGCCGCACACGAAGGCATGACCGCGGTGGAGGACATCGCAGGGAAGCGCGTGGCGCCCATGGATCAAGACCTCGTCACCCGCTGCACCTACTCACACCCGCAGATTGCGTCGGTGGGACTCAGCGAGAAGCAGGCCAAGGAAAAGGGCCGCGAGGTCAAGACCGGCAAGTTTCCGTTCAGCGCGCTGGGCCGAGCGATCATCCACGGCGAGACGGGCGGCTTCGTCAAGCTCGTCGCCGACGCCAAGACGGGTCAGCTGCTCGGCGCCCACATAGTCGGACCCAACGCGACAGAGCTCATTGCGGAGCCCGCGCTGACCCAGCTGTTCCAGGGCGACGCCTGGGAGATCGGACGCAACATCCACCCGCACCCCACCCTCAGCGAAGCAGTGATGGAAGCAGCCCTCGCCGTCGACGGCCACGCAATCCACATCTGAGCTTCTGATGGCCACCACCGTCAAGACCAAAGGCCCGACCTTCAGCCCCCAGTGGCGCTTCCAGGATCCTGTCGCGTGGCGCGACACCGACCTGGACGAGAAAACGCTCAAGGCCTGGTTCAACTACATCCTGCTCGGCCGCCAGGTCGACTACAGGTTCCAGGTCCTCAACCGACAGGGCCGGGCGCCATTCATCATCTCGTGCGCCGGGCACGAGGCGGCGCAGATCGGCGTGAGCTGGGGCCTGAAGCCGAAGTACGACTGGGTATCGCCGTACTACCGAGACGTGGTGCTGTGCCTGCGCATGGGCGTCACGCCGCTCGACCTGATGCTCTCGGTGCTGGCGAAGCCGGCGGACCCTGCCTCAGGCGGCAAGCAGACGCCCGGCCACTTCTCGGACACGCGGCTCAACATCACCTCCGGCGGCTCGCCGGTGGCCACACAGCTGGTTCGCGGGGCAGGGGTGGCATACGCGCTGAAGATGGACGGCACCGACAAGGTCCTGATGACCTGCTACGGCGAGGGCGCGGGGTCGGAAGGCGATGCGCACGAGGCGTTCAACTTCGCAGCGATCTACAAGCTGCCCGAGATTTTCATCTGCGAAAACAACGGCTTCGCCATCTCGACCCCGATGCGCAAGGAATACGCGATCGAGTACGCGGCGCAGCGCGCGGCCGGGTACGGATTCCCGGGCGTCACGCTCGACGGCCGCGACCCCGTGACCTGCTACGTGGTCGCCAAGGAGGCGATCGCGCGCGCCAGGGCCGGCGATGGCCCAACCCTGATCGAGTGCCTGGTCGACAGGCTTGGCGCGCACTCGTCCGAGGACGACCAGCGGCGGTACAGGACCCAGGAGGAGATAGAGCGTCTCGCGCAGTCAGACTGCCTGGAGCAGTTCAAGAAGCGGCTCCTCGACGAGGGCGTGCTGAGCGCCAAGGAGATCGCGGAGTACGAGGAGCGCGTCAAGGAAGAGGTCGCCAAGGCGACAACCGAAGGGATGGCGTCGCCCGACGCCCCAGCGGAGAACGCGCTGACCAATGTGTACGGCCTCAACGTGCCGAAAGCGATCGAGCCGGCGGCCGATGTCGAGACCGAAGAGATGAACATGGTGTCTGCGCTTCGCTCCGCCCTCACCGAGGAAATGGAGCGCGACGAGCGCGTCATGGTCCTTGGCGAGGACGTCGGCAAGAAGGGCGGCGTGTTCCTGGTCACTGACGGGCTCTACAACAAGTTCGGTGAGGCACGCGTCATCGACACACCGCTCGCGGAGTCGTCGATCGCGGGCGTCGCGCTGGGCCTCGCGCTCGCGGGCAAGCGACCTGTCGCCGAGATGCAGTTCACCGACTTCGCGCACATGGCGTTCAACCAGATCACCAACGAGATCGCCAAGTTCAGGTACCGGAGCGACGGCGACTGGTCGGTGCCGATGGTGGTCCGCGCTCCGATGGGCGGCCACGCGCACGGCGCGCTCTATCACTCGCAGTCGATCGAGGCGCGGTTTGCCACGCCAGGTCTAAAGATCGTGATCCCCTCGACTCCTTACGAGGCAAAGGGCCTCCTGCTGGCGGCGATCCGAGACCCTGACCCGGTGCTCTTCTTCGAGCACAAGCGGCTGTACCGCATGTTCAAAGAGCCAGTGCCCAAGGGCGAGTACCTCATCCCGCTGCAGGTCGCACGCACCGCGCGCGAGGGGACCGACATCTCTGTGTTCTGCTACGGGCTCATGGTCCATTACGCGATGGAAGCCGCAACGGCCCTCGATGCCGACGGCGTGAGCGTCGAGATCATCGACCTGCGCACCGTCTACCCGCGGGACCGCGAGGCGATCATCGCCTCGGCGCGCAAGACCGGCAAGTGCCTTGTCCTTTACGAGGACAACTTCAGCGTTTCGGTCGGATCCGAGATCGCAGCGCTCATTGCGGATGAGGCTTGGCGATGGCTCGATGCGCCGGTGAAGCGGTTGGGCGGCCTCGATGTGCCATCGATGCCGTACGCGCCGGCGATGGAGGACTTCTTCATGCCCAACCCCGAGAAGATCGCCACCGCGTTGCGAGAGCTCGCGGCGTTCTGATGGCAGGCACAACCAAACGCGTCGTCATGCCCCAGCTTGGGGAGTCGGTACACGAGGGCACGATCTCCAAGTGGCTGGTGAAGCCGGGCGACAAGGTGGTCGAGTTCGAGCCAATGCTCGAGGTGGACACGGACAAGGTCAGCGCCGAGGTGCCCGCGCCGGTCACCGGGATCCTTAAAGAGATCCTGGCCAAGGAAGGCGAAACGGTCCAAGCGGGCGCGGAGATTGCGGTAGTGGAGGTCGGAGGGGACGGCACGGCTCCCGCGTCCGAGCCCGAGCCCAAAGCGTCGGCGCCCGAGCCCGAGACCAAAGCAGCCGCGCCCGGGGCCGAACCGAAGGGCACCGCCCCGAAGAAAACCGCAACCACTACGGCTACGCCAGAAGCTTCTGCACCTGCCGAGCCAGTGCCCACTGCCAAGGCTGAATCACCAGAGGAGCCCAAGGGCGAGCCGGCTGCAGCCACGGCCGAACCACCTCCGGCCAAAGCGCCTGCCTCGAACCTGGAGACCGGAGAGCATCGGTACTCCCCCGCCGTCCAGATGGTCGCGTCCGAGCTGAAGGTCGACCTCTCCAAGATCAACGGCACAGGCATCGGCGGCCGCGTTACCAAAAAGGACGTGCAGGACTTCGCCGCCTCGGCCAAAGCCGCGCCCGCCGCCAAGCCGGCCGTGGCGCCAGTTACCCCGGGCGAAGGCGACCAGGTCGTGCAGCTGACGCGCGTGCGGCGGCTCATCGCCGAGAACATGACCCGCTCCAAGACGACGATCCCTCACGCGTGGCAGACGCAAGAGGCCGACATGTCGGGAGTCGTCGCCAATCGCGCGGCGAACAAAGCTGCCTTCCAGAAACAGGAAGGCTTCTCGCTCACCTACCTCCCTTACGTCATCGCCGCGACCGTCTCGGCGCTGCGCGAGCACCCAGAGGTCAACTCGACCTTCAATGAAACCGAGCTCATCGTGCACCGCGACATCAACCTTGGAGTTTCGGTCGGGCTCGAGGACACGCTCGTCGTGCCCGTCGTCCGGCGGGCGGACGGCTTGTCGATAGCCGGCCTCGCGCGGGCCGTCAACGACATCGCCACGCGCGCTCGGAACAAGCAGCTGAAGGCTGACGATCTCTCCGGCGCCACTTTCACCGTCAACAACTCAGGCACTTTTGGGACCCTTTTCAGCTACTCGGTGATCAATCCAGGGCAGGCCGGGATCCTGACCATGGAGGCGATAGTCGACAGGCCGGTGGCGATCGACGGCATGATCGGGATCAAGCCGATGATGTATCTCTGCTTCTCGTTCGACCACCGGGTGCTAGATGGCCTGAAGGCGGCGCGATTCCTGGTCTCATGCCGGAAGTGGCTCGAAGCCGTTACCGCGGAG
>DATCPW010000169.1:0-3045 GCA_036569865.1 Candidatus Dormiibacterota bacterium | reverse complement strand
GGCTCTGCGGCGAACCCCGATGGGTCACAGAAATGGAATCCATCGGGTCGACAAAATTCGCGAAGGAGGTAATGAATTATGGCTGCTAAGAAGAAGGCTGCAAAGAAGACTGCCGCCAAGAAGAAGCCGGCTGCTAAGAAGAAGAAGTAGTAACAACTTCTTTTTCTTTTTCCGTTAGTTAGTGTGAGCCGGGGTTCTGTGGAGCCCCGGCTCTCCTCTTTTGGTGAGTCGTCGAAGCGCGCGAGCTTCTCGCAAATCTTCGGATCAATGGAAGGAGGTGAGAAACATGGCTGCTAAGAAGAAGGTCAAGAAGGCCGTAAAGAAGGCCGTAAAGAAAGTCAAGAAGGCCGCGAAGAAGAAGTAGTTCGTGTGGGCCGGGGCTCCTGGAGTCCCGGCCTTCTTTTATTTAATGGCGCCGGCGACGGTGGCGGCGGCGTCTGGCGCGAGCAGGATGCCCTGGCGGTGATGTCCGGTGGCGACCAGCAGGTTGGCGAAGCCCGGCACAGCGCCAACGAGAGCCTCGCCGTTTGGGGTGACGGGCCGCAAGCCTGCCCAGATCCGCTCCAGCGTGGCCTCGCCAAAACCTGGAACCAGTCGTCGGGCAAAGTCCAGCAGGGGCGCGATGCCTGCGACCGTCGGACGGTCGTCGAACCCCGAGTCTTCCTCGGTGCTTCCAATAACGACGGTCCCATCGGGTTTCGGCACCAGGTATCCGCTCGACCAGAAAACGGTTCGCGCCAGTGCGACTGATCCAGGGTTGAGCAGCGCGAGCTGACCCCGTTGCGGCCGGACCTCCACGGTGACCCCTGCGCGCAGTGCGACCTCTTTGCTCCAGGGACCGGCCGCGATCACAAACCAGTCGGCATCGAGGGCGGCGTCGGGAGTGATCACGCGCTGCACCTCACCATCGGAGATCGCAAACCCAATTGCCGGCGCTCCCTCCCGGATCTCAGCCCCACGCGCAGCTGCAGCTCGAGCGAGCGCCCGCACGAACCGAGGCGGCGTTATGTACGCCTCCTGGCGCAGCACCGCGCCAACCACGTCGTGAGTGAGCGATGGCTCGGCGTCTCGGCATTCCCTGGCGTCGAGCCAGCGCGCGCCGGACGCTTTGAGCCTGGCGGCCTCCTTTTCATCGAAAGCCAGCTCGAGGGCGTCCTGGATGTGGTAGTCGACATTCATCCTGCTGTCCTTCTCTATGCGTGCGACCAGCTCGGGGAACATTTGCAGGCTTCGGGCGGCGGCTTCGGGAATGCCGCCGGTCTCCTCGTTGTGAGGACTGAGATCACCGGCGGCGGCGCCTGAAGCGCGGCCCCCGAGCTGATCCCGTTCGAGCAATGTGACCTGGTGACGGTCGAGGGTCAGCCGCTCGGCAATCGCGCAGCCGATCACGCCGCCACCAATCACCACGACACGTGCCACCGAGGAATTCTCCCAACTCTTGACTTACGAACATTTGTTCGTTAGTCTTCGAGCACCTCCTTTACTCCTGCGTCTTCACCCGGAGGCTCCAAAAAAGATGCAGGAATCCCAACTCGACGATGCCATCAGCGCGATCCGGGTGCGCTTCGGCAGCCAGGCGCTGACGAGGGCGGCAGAGCTGCCGCCCCCGCAGCCCTGGTCGAGTGGCACTCCACTCGATCGACTGACTGGGATTGGAGGATTGCCTCGCGGCCGGCTCACGCTCCTGACCGGGAGTGGAACCAGCGGCAAGCTCACGCTCGCCCTTGCGCTGCTCGCAAGCGCCACCCACGAGTTCGCCCACACAGTCGTGATCGACAACGGCGCGGGCCAGGGGGATAGCGCTGGCCGGGCTTTGCCTGGCCGGCGCGATAAGGGGGAGTCCCCCTTCTCATTCGACCCGTGGCCGCTGCTCGCTTTCGATCCGGACCTGGGCTCGCTCACCGTGGTGCGCCTGAAATCCGATAGTGCAGGTGAGGCAGCCACCGCGCTGGCCAAGGCTGGCGCCGGCTTCCTCCTTTTAATGGGGGAGATCCCCGAGCCGTGGCTCGGGCCGCTCGAGGCGGGGGCAAACCGCTCGGGGACCGTGCTCGTGGGGGTGGTCGATGCGCCTGGGCGTGCGTTCGCACATGCCTCCAGCCTGAGCCTTGGCTTTTCACGTACCGACTGGGTGGTTGAGCGCGGCCAGCTCGTGGGGCTGCGGACCATCGCGCGCTGCCTCAAGAATCGGGTGGCGCCTCCGCTCGGGGAATCCGAGCTGGAGATCCGCTACCCCCAGGGGGCAGAGCTCTTCCTTCAGCATCGCGTTTCCGAAACGGAGCTTCAACCGGCGGAGCTGGAATGCGCATCTGCTGTGGTCTGACCGGAAACCTCGAGCTCGCCCAACGCCAGGACCTCTATGGCAGTCCTGTGATCGTCGGTGCGTGGGAAGAAGAAGGGCAGGTCGTCGCCGCCTCTGAGGAGGCGTTGCCTTTTGGCGTGGTGCCGGGGATGCCGCTGCGCCAGGCCGAGCACCTCTGCCCGCAAGCGACGTTCGTTCCTCCCCACACTGTTGCCGCCACGCAGCTGCGTGAGCTGATCGCTTCCGCGCTCTACGACCTGGCGCCTGTCGTCGAGGTCCGAGTCGAAGGCGTCGCCTGGCTGGACGTGAGTGGCGTGCCCAAGCCTGGCGAATCGATACGAGAGACGCGGCGCAGGCTGCGCGCCGCGATCGGCCGGGAGCCGAGGCTCGGGCTCGCGCCAGGGCCTTTCTCATCACGCCTTGCCGCTGCGCTCGCGCGGCCGGGCCGCCTCATGCGCATCGAGGATGCCCGCGAGTTCCTCGCGCCACTGTCACCGCACGAGCTGCCGCTCGATGAGGAGCAGCTCGAACGCCTGGACCTGCTCGGCCTTCGCACCATGCGGGCGGTGGCCGCCCTGGGTCAGCGTGAGCTGGAGAGCCAGCTCGGACGCGCGGGCAGGCACGCGGTCCTGCTTGCGCGCGGCCTCGAGCCCGATGAGCTCACGCCCTGGAGCCCGCCTTTGTTCACGAGCACGCATCGCCAGTTCGATCCGCCCGTCGAGGACCGCGAAGCTTTGCTCTTCGTC
>DATCPW010000168.1:0-3327 GCA_036569865.1 Candidatus Dormiibacterota bacterium | reverse complement strand
TTGCGGAATCCCTTCGGGAGGAATGCGATTTGCGGGAGTGCCTGGTGATCTACGTGGACGCCGCTCTCGACAGAAACGGCCGGGCTGGATGTGGCCTGGCCGTTTTTGTTAGGGGTCGCGCCGTTTACACAGAGTCGTTCGGCTTCTCTCATGTCGGCGGCTCAGCTCAGCTCGAGGCGCATGTTTGTGCAGGGGCGCTTGACCTCGCAGCGTCGCGGTGGCCTTACCACCGCGTGATCGTCAGGACCGATTGCGCGCCCGTGGTGCGCAGCAGGATGCCTTCGAGCGACAGCTTTCGAATCGCTGTCCACGAGGTCCGGGAGCGCTGCCGGCGTGGCTGGCGCGTGGTCAGGTACGTCAGCCGGAAGGCAAACCCGGCTCATGAGCTGGCGCGCGAAGGCTTGAAAAGCCTCTCGCGTCAACAGGTTCTCGCCGCGGCCTAAGCTTTTCCTTCGATGGCACCAGACGAAGGCGCGAGCCGCCCGACTCGCCGCGCCGGCCGCTCGTCCGCGACCGGCCGCGTGAGCAAGCGTGTTGGAGGCGCGGAACTCATCCAGCAGCTCAACGACATGGTCGCCGAGCTGATCAAGGAAAACCGCAAGCTCAAGCGCGAGGTCGACAAGCTGACGCTTCGCGGCTCAACCGCCGCCAGCAGCGCCGTCGAGCGAAGCCTGCGCACGATTCAAAGACGGGTTCAGCGAGCGCTGAAAACGCCGGCGAAGCGGAAGCGCACCGCCGCAAGGACGACCAGTCGTCGCAAGGTCGCGACGAGGAAGCGCAAGAAGCCCTAGGTCGGGCTGAAGCCGGCTTCGGCCTCCATCCGGCGTGCCGTCCGGTAAGCGTCAACGATGCTGAAGACCCACAACGACCCGCCGCCGATCTCCAGCGGCACGCCGATCAGCGCGCCGATGATGCTGAGGTCGAGATCGAGGCCGAAGAACTCGAGGCCACCCACCCCGATCAGGTAGGCGATGCCTTTCTTGTTCTCGCCGAGATAGAAGTGCCCAAGGCCTGGGACGACTGCAAGCGCCGCCGCCACCAGGGGGTTCTTCCGAGTTCGGGCCACCGGACCCTGGTACCGGCCCGAGGCCGCCGCCCCGCAACGGGGACAGGGAGCGTTCGGATTCGTCAGCAGCGTTCCGCACTTTCCGCAGAGAACTTCTGAAGCCATAGCTCTAACAAGCATGCCCGTTTTGATAGCCTCCGAACCACATGGACCTGGGCTTTACGGCAGAAGAAGAGGCTTTCAGAAAAGAGGTTCGAACCTGGCTCGATCGAAACCTGCCCGCCGAATGGCGCAACGGGGGCGTGGGCGGCTATCGCGAGGACGCCGATGAGGCCATGCAGCGTGGCTGGCAGCAGCGCCTTCACGAGGCGGGCTGGTTGAAGCTGGCATGGCCTCGGGAGGCGGGCGGGCGCGGCGCCACGCCCATCATGCAAGCGATCTATCAAGAGGAGATGGCGAAGGCCGGCGCCCCGGCCATCCTCGGCCGCCTGGGTGTGAGCCTGCTCGCGCCCACCCTGCTCGTGCACGGCTCGCCATGGCAGAAAGAGACGTACATCGAGGAGATCCTCAGCGGCGAGGTCGTCTTCTGCCAGGGCTTCAGCGAGCCTGACGCAGGGAGCGACCTCGCTGGACTGCGCACGCGAGCCGAAAGGCGCGAAGGCCACTGGGTGCTCAACGGCCAGAAGACCTGGTCGAGCGGCGCTCACTATTCGGACAAGAGCTTTCTCCTGGCGCGCACCGACGCAGCAGCCGATGCGCACAAGGGCATCTCCTTCTTTCTTGTCGACATGCACCAGCCTGGGGTGGAGGTGCGGCCCATTCGCCAGATGACAGGCGGGGGCGAGTTCGGCGAGATCTTCCTGTCTGGTGCGGTGGTCGAGGACAGAGACATGGTTGGCGAGCCGGGCGATGGCTGGAAGATTGCGATGACGGTCTTCGGTTTCGAGCGGGGCGGCCTGGCCCAGGCCGCGCGATTTGAACAGGCAGTCGCGCAGCTGGCAACGCTGGCGCGCGATCGGGGAGCGGGCTCGGACCCGACGGTCCGGCAGAAGGTCGCTCAGGCCCAGATCGAGGCGCACGTCTTCCGGCTCATCGGGCTGCGCAACCTCACACAGGCGCAGCAGGGCGCTGCGCCGGGGCCGCAAGCCAGCCTGACCAAGCTCTACTGGAGCGAGATGGACAAGCGCATCCAGGAGACTGCGGTCGGCGTGCAGGGCCTGTACGGAGCGCTCGCGCCCGATTCGCCATTCGCTCTCGAAGACGGGCGCTGGCAATATGGCTGGATGTGGGCGCAGGCAGAGACCATCTATGCAGGCTCGTCGGAGATCCAGCGCAACATCATTGCCGAGCGCGTGCTGGGCCTGCCGAGGGGTAGATGAGCGCCACGCCATCTGTGGTCGACCGGCTGCGAGCGCACATCGGCACGCCTGGTCCGCCGACGAGTGCTTTGGTCGAAGCGGGCCATCTGAGGCGCTTCACCGAGGCGATCGGCGATTCCTATCCGCGCTGGCTGACGGAAGCGCCACCCACCTTTCTCGTCGCGCTGGCGCCGGTGAGCGCTCACCTTCCTGAGGCCGAGGAGTACGGCAAGGGGTGGCTGAACGGAGGCAACCGTTTCGAATACCTGGAACCGGTCAAGGTCGGAGACACGATCACGGCGATCGGCAAGGTCGTGGACGTCTATGAGAAGGCGGGGGCAAGCGGCAGCCTGCTCTTCATCATCTTCGAGACCGAGTACTTCAACGGCCACGGCCGGGTGGTGGCGCGGCTGCGCGGGACCGCGATCAGGCGATGAACCTGCAGCCAGGCGAGGAGCTCCCCGACCTGATCAAGCATCCGACCACGCGCCAGCTGGTGCAGTACGCGGGTGCGCAGGGCGACTTCTATGAGATCCACTACGACCAGGACTTCGCACGTGGTGTCGGCTTGCCTGGCGTGATCCTGCATGGTCTCCTCAAAGCAGCCTTCCTTGGACAGCTCGTGACGGACTGGCTCGGCGAACGCGGCACGCTCAAGAGCTTCGAGGTCAGCTACCGCGGTGTCGATGAGCCCGGCAAGCCGTACCGCTGCCGCGGACGCGTGAGCAGCGTCAACGGACTGCACGCCGAGCTCGAGATCTGGGGTGAGGACCCGGACGGCAACCGCACGACAATGGGCACCGCGGTCGTCGAGATGCTCTAGGTCGGGCTTCGCCCGACCTTATGAGAGGGAACCCCCGGTGGTTCCCCTCATCGGCGGGCGCTTCGCGCGCGCCTGCTCTCCCTCCGGTATATCGATGGGATTTATCAAATTACTGGCGCAACGCAACGTATGGCGTGAGT
>DATCPW010000167.1:0-6952 GCA_036569865.1 Candidatus Dormiibacterota bacterium | reverse complement strand
ACCACGCGGCGATGGTCACCGGCGCCAGGTCTGGCGACGAAAGCAAGACAGAGATGAGTATCGCTAGCACGCCGAACCCGGCAAGGGCGAGAACGAGCTCCTTCAGGAGGTCGTACGGTACGATCCGCACTCCGCGGTAATACTCCTCCTGAGCCTGGCCCATAGATTTCATGGCTGCGCACCTTCCGGATCGATCGGCTTCACGACTCCGCGCGCCCGCACCATGACTATGTGGACGACCACCAGGAACGTGACCCCGATCGGCAGCAGCATGACGTGCAGCCCATACATCTGGCCGAAATTCAAGACGTTGAAGAAAGCTCCGATCCCCGCGCCATTCATGGCGTCCTTGGCGTTGAGAGCGATGAACTGACCGTCAAAATTTTGCTGCGACAGGTAGCCGGTGAACGCGGTCAGGATGCTGATGCCGAAGATGACGACGCCGATCATCCACGTGGCCGCCCTCCCGTTCCGCCATCCGGCCATGAAGTACTGACCCCACAGGTGGAGGACCATGAAAATGAAGAACAGCTGCACCGACCAGAAATGAAGGCTGTTGAAGAACCTCCCCACGCTGGATACGTGCCACCACTGGGGACCGAAGAACGAAAGAACAACGCCGCTGACGATGACCCAGACCAGGGCGGCAATCGTGACGACTCCGAAGACGTACACCCACGAGCCGACGTAGTAGGGCTGCCGGTCTGGGAGAAGGTGGTCCATCGGGAGGTGTCGATCCAGAGCCTGGCGAGCGCGCAAAGTCCAGCTGCGGCTACTTTCGGCTGACATCGTCGACCTCATCGTGGTGCGGGAACGGAACCACCAGAGCGACCGCGAACAGGGCGATCATGCCAAGGATCACGAGCAGGTTTGGCCACGAAATCAGGATGAAACCCCAATGCAGGTAAGTTGCCGACGAATCCATGGCTGAAGTCTCCTCCTCGTGGTTCTTTTACGGCTAGTTTGAACTCGCGAGCGGGCACCCGGGAGAGCCGAAAGTCCCTCTCCAACCGGGACCTTCATCGAGTGGAAATTCGGGCGAAACCGACAGCCGCGGGTATAGATTTCGCTGAGTGTCAAAAGGTCTGCCGGTTCTGATCAAGGCGCTGACGGCGCCCGACTCCCCGGCGCGACTGGCGCCACCGGTCCGTGGCACCTTTCGGATCGGAGCCGTGCAGGAGAGCTGGCACACCGACCCGGGGGAGCATGAGACCGCCCTGTGGACTGGTATCGAGATGGCGGCCCGCGAAGGCGCGCGCCTCGTTTGCCTCCAGGAGCTGACCATGTCGCCGTACTTCGCAGTACGCGCTGACGCGCAGTCCTACGCGCTGACACGATTGGAGACGATTCCCGACGGACCGACCACCGATTTCGCACGGCGGGCCGCTCGCGAGTTTGGAGTGCACGTCCAGGCATCGCTGCACGAGCGTGCCCCGGATGGCGGGCTCGGTTACAACACAGCCGTCGTCGTCGGACCGGAGGGCGAATTGGTGATGCGGGTCCGCAAGGTTCACATACCGGCCTCGGACGGATACCACGAAGACAGCTACTTTCGGCCGAGCGACGATGCGGAACCGTATCCGGTGGTGCAGTTGGGGCAGGCGCGGCTTGCAGTTCCCACCTGTTGGGACCAGTGGTTTCCCGAGCTGGCGCGAATCTATGCGCTGGCCGGGGCCGACGTGATTGTCTATCCGACGGCCATTGGGTCGGAGCCCGATGCTCCGAAGTTCGACACGCGCCCGCTGTGGGAGAAGGTGATCGTCGGGAATGGGATCGCCAACGGCACCTTCATGGTCGCGGTGAACCGCATCGGCGTTGAGCCGCCGCTGCGCTTCTACGGCTCGTCCTTCATCTCCGATCCGTATGGACGCGTCCTCGTCCGGGCGCCGCGCAACCGGCCGGCGGTGCTCGTCGCGGACCTGGACCTGGACCAGAGGCGCGACTGGCTGGACCTCTTTCCATTTCTCACGACGAGGCGTGCGGAAATGTACGGCCGGTTGGCTGAGGGACGCCCGGCGCTCTAAGGCCGGTAAGAACGAGCGAGTTACGGCGCAGTTTCCGGGACCTCGTAACAGCGCGCGGTATCTTGGCGTGGTGAGCTCCGAGCCCTTAAGTTCTCAGGCAGACGGCGAATCGCGCCTCGAGATGATGGCTCCCCTGGCGCGGGCCTACGCCCGTTCGGTGCCGGAGCATCCCGCCGATGCAGGGCTTTTCGGACCGCAAAGCCTCGTCTGGCGGGTCAATCGCGATCGGGCCTTCCCCCTCGCTGGCATGCGCTCGCTCATGGTCCAGGCGCTGCATCCGCTGGCCATGGCCGGCGTGGCCGAGCACAGCGATTGGCGGCGTGACCCGTTCGGCCGCCTCGCCGCCACCAGCGGCTACGTGCTGACGGTAACCTACGGGGACACCGCCGCCGCCAACGCCGCGGCGACGCGGGTCCGGGCGGTGCACACCCACGTGCGGGGCACCGATCCGGTGACAGGACTCCATTACAAGGCCGAGGATCCGGAGCTGCTGCTGTGGGTCCATGCCGGCATGGTGGAGTCGATTGTCCACGTCGTGCAGCGATACGGCCGCGGGCTCGATGCCGCTGAGGCTGACCGCTATGTGGCGGAGATGGTGCCCTTCGCCGCGATCCTCGGCGTCCCAACCGAGCGCGTCCCGTCGAGCGTGAGCGGGCTGCGCGCCTTCATCGAGTCGGTGGATCTCCGGCAGGCCACCCCGGCGGCGCGCGAAGCGATCGCCATCGTCCTCGACCCGCCTGATCTCGCCCCCGACCTTCGCGAGCTGTGGCACGACCTCGGGCAGGTGGCGATCGGCACGCTGCCCAATTGGGCGCGCGACATGTACGGCTTCGCCGAACCCTCGGCGGAATCGATGGAGCGAGAACCGGTGCGTCAGCTCATCGGAGCTGTGGACCTGATGTTTGAGTCTTTCCCCGGTGTGCTCGAGGCCAGGGAGCGAATCGAGCTCCGCACTCGCGGGTGAGCAAGCCAGCACCAGGCACTGCGATGCTGCAGTCTCGGCTCGGTCGCGCCGGCGCCCTCGCCCGTCTCGCGCTCCGGGTGGGAGGGCGCTACGTGGCGCGTTCGCCTCGCCTGATCTTCGCTTCCGTCGATCAGCGCAGCGAGCTGCGCCACGACCTCGCTCTGCGGACTGCCGACGACGTTGCCGAGGAGCTGGGTTCAATGAAAGGGGTGCTGATGAAGCTCGGCCAGATGGCGAGCTACATCGACGACGACATGCCGCTGACATTCCGAGCCGCCATGGCCAGGCTGCAGCATCGGGCGCCGCCGATGAGCGAAGGCCTGGCGTCGTCGGTGATCCGCGAGGAGCTGGGCGGTGGACCCGAGACTATCTTCGCGCGTTGGGACCCGGTTCCATTCGCGGCCGCTTCGATCGGGCAGGTGCACCGCGCCATCACGCGAAAGGGACGCGCGGTCGCCGTCAAGGTTCAGTACCCCGGCATCGCGCGCAGCATGACGTCCGACCTCCGCAACGTCGGCCTCCTGCGGCGGATAGCCGCGGCGGCGTTTCCCGGCCTTGACACGCGCTCGCTGGTCGAGGAGCTGGGTGAGAGGCTGCAGGAAGAAGTCGACTACAACCTCGAGGCGGGCAACCAGGAGCTTTTCGCGCGCTACTTCAAAGGGCATCCCTTCATCCACGTTCCCGAGGTGGTCAGGGAGCTGAGCACGGCCAGGGTGCTCACGAGCGAGCTGGTGGCCGGCTCGCGCTTCGACGAGCTTCAGAGCTGGGATCAGGGCGAGCGCGACATGGCGGCAGAGACCATTTACCGGTTCGTCTTCCGCAGCCTCTACAGGCTCCATGCCTTCAACGGCGATCCGCACCCCGGAAACTACTTGTTCCACGGCAAGGGTCGTGTGAGCTTCCTCGATTTCGGGTTGACCAAGCGTTTTACCGACGAGGACCTCACCCCACTCATCGACGGCGTGCGGTTCATGGTCATCGACGGCGACGGAGAGAAGTTTCGCAACGCGATGGAACGAGCCGGGTTCCTGCAAGCCGGCGCCCCGGTGCCCACGCAAGCCGTGGTCGACCGCTTCGGCCAGTTCTACGGGACCGTGATGCGAGACGCTCCGATGACGATCACGCCTGCATATGCGTCGGCGATCGTGAAGCGTTTCTTCGACGCCCGGAGCCCGCTGGCGCCGTACAGCGACGTCCCGCGCACCTATGCGATCCTGCAGCGCATCAACCTGGGTCTCTATGCGGTGCTCGGCAGCCTCAACGCCACCGCCAACTGGAGGCGCATCGCCGCAGAGATCTGGCCGTTCGTGAACGGCCCGGCCTCGACGCCGATCGGAGAGGCAGAGGCGAAGTGGTACGAGGAGCGCGAGAAGTACCAGACCCCACTGGACCGCACCGCCTGAAGCTGCCGCCGGGCCCGGGAGTCGGCCGAAAGGCCCTGCCCGGACAGGACCTGGGCCCTAAGCACATGGGCCGATCGGCAGGCGGCGCGACACGAGCCTGGTTGTTGACTTGAGTCTTAGCAGTGCGAGATTGCCGTTCGACCCTGCGGAAAGGTGACCTTCGGCACCTGTGGATTGGCGCCCCGACCTCAATACTCGACCAGTGTTAATCCAGCATTCAGTACATATCAACCGGCCGGTCGAGGCCGTCAGGTCGGCTCTTGCCATCGCTCCTCGCGGGTGGCTTCCGAGCCTGATGGGCCCCAACCCTGACGTGGCCGGCGAAACGATCGCGGGCATCGGGTTACGGACGAAAGTCAGCATCGAGCTCGGCGATCCGGTGACTTCCGGCATCCGGACCGAGATTCCCATCACCTGGCAGGCGTCATATATCAGGCGGCTGTCTCCTTTGATGGTCGGAAAGATCGAGGTCGCGCCCAACGAGGGTCGCTCCACGACGCTCACCGTCTACGGCTCGTACGAACCGCCTCCGGAACGCGTTGGCGCACATCTGGATGAGGACCTGATCGGGGTCGCCAAGTCGACGGTCAAGGAGCTTGCCGAGTCGATCGCCGAGCGGCTTGACGCGGCGGTCGCGAGCTCTGCTGGGCCTTCTGTCCTGAATCGCGGGGGCCTTTCGGCCCTCGATCGACAGGGGTGGTAAGCGCAGGCTCGAAACCGGCGGCGCGGCGCGACGCCAGCCCAACTCGCAGTTATCGAAAGGGAATAACGAAATGAAGGCACTCGTCTATCACGGTCCTGGCAAGAAGTCCTGGGATTCAGTTTCCAGCCCAACCATCCAGTCGCCAACCGACGCCATCGTGAAGATCGACACCGCCACGATCTGCGGCACCGACCTGCACATCCTCAAAGGCGATGTGCCTGCGGTGAAGGCTGGAACCATCCTCGGCCACGAGGCCGTCGGCACTGTTGTCGAGACTGGCTCCGCCGTGACCAACTTTCAGATCGGCGACCATGTCCTGGTGTCGTGTATCACGTCGTGCGGCAGCTGCCGATTCTGCAAGGAGGCCCGCTACGGCCAGTGCATCGGCGGCGGCGGATGGATCTTCGGACACCTCATCGACGGGCTCCAGGCCGAATACGCCAGGGTTCCGTTTGCTGACAACTCGCTTTACAAGATTCCGTCCGGGCTCACCGATGAGCAGGTCCTCTTCCTGTCAGACATCCTCCCGACCTCGTTCGAGGTGGGCGTCCTCAATGGCGGGGTGAAGCCAGGCGACACAGTCGCAATCGTCGGCGCGGGCCCGATCGGCCTGGCAGCCGTTATGACCGCGAAGCTGTACACGCCGGCGCACATCATCGTCATCGACCTCGACGACGGCCGGCTGGCAAAGGCGAAGGAGTTTGGCGCCGACGTCACCATCAACAACGGCCGCGAGGATGCGGTCAAACGCGTCTTCGAGCTCACCGGCGGATTCGGTGCCGACGTGGCAGTCGAGGCCGTCGGACTCCCGTCAACCTTTGAGCTGGCCGCGGAGCTGATCCGGGCCGGCGGCAAGCTGGCCAACGTGGGGGTTCACGGCAAGGCCGCGACCCTGCATCTCGAGAAGCTCTGGATTAAGGACGTCACGATCACGACGGGTCTGGTGGACACACGCACCATCCCGCAGCTGCTCTCACTGATCGAGGGCGGCAGGCTCGACCCGACAGTGCTGGCCACGCATCATTTCCCGATGGACCAGGCGATGGAGGCTTACGAAGTCTTCGGCAACGCCGCCAAGAGCCACGCGCTCAAGGTCGTTCTCGAGGCGACGGCAGTGGCAAACAAGAAGAGCTCGAAGGTCGAGGTCACAGCCTCGGCCTGACTTCACAACGGCCGGGGCGCAGCGCCCCGGCCGAAACGTTTCTTCTACTTTCGGCGCGTGGCGGCTAGACTGCAGCGGAGAAATCTCCGTGTAGGCGGCCGGCTCGGCCCGGCGAAGCGCGACGGAAGCGCAGCCCGTGGTCCAAGCGCAACACCGGCATTGCCGAGCGACTGGTGCTCGAGGGCAGGATGCACAAGTCGGGCATCGCCGAGATGGACCGAGCCAAAACGGACGGCCGCTGGGAAGCGGCCTATTCAGGTCCTGCGAGCATCGAGGTGCCGCCCGAGCTCGCCGCGGCGCTGGCCGCCAGCAGCAAAGCCAAGGCGATGTTTGCGACTCTCAACAGCCAGAACCGCTACGCCATCCTTTATCGGATCACGACCGCCAAGCGGGCTGACACGCGCACCAGGAGAATCGCACAGTTCGTTGCCATGCTCGAGCGCCGCGAGACCATCTACCCCCAGAAAGGGGGTTGGTAAGCGCTAGGGCTCGCTGCGCGGCGCCGAGAGCAGCAGGGTGCGAAGGCTGGTGAGCGCGCAGCTGACGCAACTCGACGCCGCGGCCGGCTAGGCGCCTACCGTCCTCGGGCGATCTTCTCTACCAGGGACCGCTGCTCCGTGTCGAACCAGGGAGGCGCACCCGCCTCGGCATTCTCTTTCGCATGACTCTCCAGATGGGTCGCCGTCAGCACGCAGC
>DATCPW010000166.1:0-1603 GCA_036569865.1 Candidatus Dormiibacterota bacterium | reverse complement strand
CAGCTGGAATCGCTCCGCTCGGTGATGGGTGTTCTGCGTCCCAGCGAGCTGCTAGACCACGTGATCGAGGTGATGGGGCTCAAGGCGCACTACCTCGATGGCACGCCGCAGGGCGAAGCCCGCATCGAGAACCTGAATGAGCTGCGCGGTCTGGCCGAGAGCTTCGACGACCGTTCGCCGGACCAGGGCCTCGAGGATTTCCTGGCGGAGGTCGCGCTGGTGTCGGACGTCGACGCGTACGACGAGAACGGCGAGGGCGTCACCCTCATCACGCTGCACATGGTCAAGGGCCTCGAGTTCCCCGTCGTGTTCATGGTCGGCATGGAAGAGGGCCTGCTCCCCCACCAGCGCGCGCTGGATGAGCGCGAGGAGAACCCGTCGGCTGTCGGCGCTCAGACCGAGATGGCCGAGGAGCGGCGCCTCTGCTACGTGGGCATGACCCGCGCCAAGGACCGGCTGTACCTGAGCTGCGCTTTCCGGCGGCACCTGTACGGGCGGTCGCAGCCGGCCTTCCCCAGCCGCTTCCTCACCGAGATCCCGCAGGCCATGCTGTCAGCGCCGCGAGGCAGCGCGCCTGTGGCCCCGCCGCGCCAGGGATATAAGGAGAGGTACCAGGAGCTCCAGGTGCAGGCGGCGCCTGCAGCCCCTCCCGTGCAACGGTTCTCGAGCGGCGACCGGGTGTCGCACCCGGCGTTTGGCAGCGGAATCGTGGTCAAGAGCACCCTCACCCGCACCGACGAGGAGCTGGTGATCAAGTTCGACAAGGTTGGGCTCAAGATCCTCTCCGGCATGATCGCGCCCCTGACGAAATGAGCAAGCGCAAAAAGACCGTCGACCCCGAAGTGCGGTCGAACGACCTGCGCGAGCAGATTCGCAAGCACGAGCACGCCTACTACGTGCTCGACATGCCGGAAATCTCCGACGCCGAGTACGACGCGCTGTTCTTAGAGCTACGCCGGCTGGAGGAACAGCATCCCGAGCTGATCACCGCCGACTCGCCGACCCAGCGTGTCGGCGGCGAGGCGTCGGAGCAGTTCGCGAAGGTGCGGCACCGCTCGCCGATGCTGAGCCTGCAGAACGCGTTCGACGAGGACGAGATCCGCGCCTTCGACAAGCGCGTGCGGGCGGTGATCGGGGACAAGGTCACCTACTGCGCAGAGCTGAAGATCGACGGGCTCGCCGTCAGCCTCACATATGAGAAAGGAAGGCTGAAGCGTGCGGCCACGCGTGGCGACGGCACGGTGGGCGAGGACGTCACCGCCAACATCCGGACGATCAGGAGCGTGCCCCTTTCGATCACGGGCGTCGCCGGCCTGCCCGACCTGTTCGAGGTGAGGGGCGAGGTCTACTTTCCAATCGCCGCGTTCGAGAAGCTGAACCGCGAGATCGAAGCGGCGGGCAAGCCGCGCTTCGTCAACCCGCGCAACACCGCGGCGGGAAGCGTGCGGCAGATCGATCCCAAGGTGACCGGAAGCCGGGACCTTCAGACCTTCATGTACATGCTCGACCCGGCCGGCCCCGCGCGCTCCCAGTGGGAGGTGCTGCGAACGCTCGAGAAGATGGGGTTCCGGGTGAACAAGCACCGGCGCCGCCTGGCGTCGAT
>DATCPW010000165.1:0-3242 GCA_036569865.1 Candidatus Dormiibacterota bacterium | reverse complement strand
CAACGTGGATGTGTGTGTCAACCGCCGCCACCAGCCGCCATCCGCGTTCGCGAAGTAACCCGAGGTAGACGCCGGGATCCAGCGCGGCGTCGATCACAACGGCTTCGGACCGCGATCCGACGATGTAGGAAAGGCATCCCTTGCCGGTGCGGCGGACCTGGACGACCTCGACGCCTGAGATAGTCGCTTGGGCGATATTCCATGCCACTGACCAGGCGCGCATGCCGCCCTCGAGCGTCAGTGCTTCGACGCCGTTCGACCTGAGCAGGTCGGTGGCGATTGCTGCGGTCCGGCCAACCCCACAGACCGTCACGACGGAGCCCGCAGGCAGGTTCAACTCCGCCAGAGGTCCGAGCCGGCCGGATTGAAGATCATCGTACGCGTCCACGTGGATGCTTCCGGGAATCTCCCAGTCAACATCCGAGGGTGATCGCACGTCGACAACGGTGACCGGCCGGCTCGCAGTCAGGAGCTCCTGGAGTTCGCCGACCGAGATGCGGGCAGCGCCGCTGGTCACCGCCCGCCACCTCCCGAGTCCGGCTCTGGTGGTCGTCGCTTCAGGCGAAGGCGACCGTCCTGGCGCCGGCGACGACCTCTTCCACCACCTTGGCGGCCCCAACGATGCTAACGCCTTCTTCCAGCTGGTCTTCAGTGATGCCCCGCGGTTTGGTGCACGCGCCACAGAGCCAGACCTTGCCCTGATTGGCGATGAACTCAGTGATGAGGTCGCTGAGCTTCGGCAGCCCGGTCGACTCGACGCCCTCACTGCCGCCTTTGCAACCGAGGCGAACCGCTTCGACCGTGCAGAGGACCACAGCCTCCTGCCCGGCCGTGGCCGCGATGTTGGCGGCAACGAAGGGCAGCGTTGCCCGCTCCGGCTCTTCGCGGCCCCAGGTGCAGTTGAAGATGAGCTTTTCGTTCATTTCTGTCTCTCCACAGTGATGGTGAGGCGCCCGTCGTCGTGCGCTTCGGTTGACGTGATCCGCTGCCCGAGCAGCCTTGCCAGAGAAGGCAAATCCTCTTTGGCGGCCGGATCGCTGACGACGACCTCCAGCGACCCGCCTATGGAGACCTTGGCGATCTGGCGCCGGAACTCCTGAGCCAGGCCGTCAGCGCAGCCCATGTCGCCGGCGTCGAAGACCTGGGTCTGGCCGGCAGTGACGCTGAGCTCTTTCTGGAATCCTGAACAGAGGAGATCGATTTGCTCGATGCCCTGAGGCCCGAGATCCAGGTAAACGAGCTGTTCGATTACCTGCCGTGAGCCATCACGCACGACGCTGAAGCGCCAGCTGATGCGGTGTCGCATTCCGACCTCGTCCTCTGTTGAAGACGTGAGGTCGAAGACCGACGCCGATTCGAACCAGCTCCTGACACGGGCGACGATGGCGTCTCTGCCGTCGTACTCCTCCAGCCCGTGTGGGAGCAGGAACCGAGCGTGGGCGTCGCTCGCCACGGTGGCAGCCAGACGCTCGAAGTCGCGCGCTGCCAGTAGCTCCAGGAACTTCCGCGTAGGTGCGCGCTCAGCTGTCGCCGCCACGTCTGCCTCGGCTGTCGGAACGCGCCTCTGCTCGATCATCTCAATCACCTCCGGAAGTCCGTTGGTCGGCATTCTCGGACCTACTTCTCAAATTGTCAAGAGATCAATTGAAGTCTTGACAGACTAGATGAAAGTACGGATACTTGAGGCCGATGACACAGCGAGCGTTGAAGATCGAGCTCTTCGATCAGTTCGCCCGGGTAGCGCAGGCCGCCGCCAGCGGACGCCGGGTAGAGATCGTCGACGTGCTGGCCAACGGCGAGCGGAGCGTCGAGGAGCTGTCGCGCCAGGTCGCAATGTCGGTCGCCAACACCAGCCGTCACCTGCAGGTCTTGAAGGAGGCCGGACTTGTGGCCGCGACCAGGGACGGGACGCGCGTTCGGTATCGTCTGGCCTCGCCGGCCGTCTACCGGTTCTGGGTGGCATTGCGCTCGTTGGCGGCTGAAAGGTTGCCCGGCGTGCAGGGCCTCGTCGAGGCGTACCTAGGTTCACGGGAAGGTCTTGAAGCGATCAGCGGCGATGAGCTTCTGGCCCGACTCAGGTCCGGCGAACCGCTGGTGGTGGTCGATGTCCGACCCGCCGAGGAGTATCAAGCAGCGCATGTTGCCGGCGCGGTTTCGATTCCGCTTGCGGAGTTGGAGCAGCGGCTGCGGGAGTTGCCACGCGAGCGGGAGGTCGTGGCTTATTGCCGTGGTCCGTACTGCGCTTTTGCGCCGGAGGCGGTACGTACCCTCCGTGAGCACGGTTACGCTGCCCGATATCTGACCGACGGGCTGCCGGAATGGGCCGACGCTGGGAATGGTGTCGAGTCGGACGGAGTCAGCAGTTCGACTGCGGACCGATGAACCGGGCCGACCTTTCGGCGGATGAGCAGACGGCGATCCTCGCCCATCGATATTCGCAACGGGCTGACGCCTACGACCAGCTCTGGAGCCCTGTCATCCGTCCGCCTGGCGAGCTTCTCATCAGTCAGTTATCGCTAAGCGCTGCTAAGTGCATCATCGACGTGGGCACCGGGGCCGGCGCACTAATGCCGGCCATTCGGCGAGCGGCTCCAAACGCGATGATTCTCGGTGTCGATCGTTCGGACGGCATGCTTCGCCTCGCAAGGCAAAAGCACCTGGGTTCGCTTGCCCTCATGGACGTGCAGAACCTGGCGCTTGCCGCCAACCGATTCGATGCTGCGGTGGTCGCTTTCGTCTTGTTTCACGTGCCGCGCCCCGAACGATGTCTTAGCGAGGTGTACCGCGTTCTAAAGCCGTCCGGCAGGGTGGGGACCGTCACTTGGGGCGCTGAACGTGTGCCGATGGCGAATGCCGTCTGGGACGAAGAGCTGGAAGCAGCCGGCGCCCGTGTCCTCGAGCTGCCGGCGACAGATAACCGTGCCTGCTGCGACAGCGCGCACAAGGTGACATCGCTCTTGGAGCAGGCCGGCTTCGGCGTTGCGCGAGTGTGGTCGGAATCGATCGAGTATCGATGGCGGCCAGAAGACTATTTCGAACACCAGACTCGCAGTACCTCGCGACTGCGGCTTCTGTCGCTGGACGATGGCGATCGTGAGGCGTGCCTTCGCCGAATTCGCGAACGGCTGGCCGGCTCAGGTGACGAGCAATACGTGTACAGCGGCGAGGTCGTAATGGCAATTGCCCAAAAAGCCGCCGGTGGCGGGCACACACTGGGAGAGGACGATGGCTGACATTCTCAA
>DATCPW010000164.1:0-32513 GCA_036569865.1 Candidatus Dormiibacterota bacterium | reverse complement strand
CGCTTTCTACTATCCGTGGTTCCCCGAAACATTCAGTGGAACGCCCAATCCGTTTTCGGTGTACACGCCGACCCTTGGTTACTACAGCTCTGACGACCCCGTCGTGCTTTCGAACCAGATCCGAGCCATGCAGTACGGAGGCATCAAACTGGGCATCTCGTCCTGGTGGGGCCCCAATGGGCAGAGCTCGAGCAAGACCGACTATCGATTACCACTGCTTCTTCGTATGGCTCAGATGCGCGACATCCAGTGGTCGATCTACTACGAGAAGGAGGGCCAGCCGACACCGCCGACGACGGCCCAGGTCACCTCCGATCTTCAGTATCTCAACGCGAACTACGCAACCGATCCGGCCTGGCTGAAGATCGGGGGCCGCTTCGTCATCTTCGTGTACAACACAGAGGCGGATCCGTGCCCCGTCGCCCAGAGGTGGCACGACGCAAATGCTGCGGCCGGGAACATTGCCTACGTTGTGCTGAAGGTGGCGGCCGGGTCAGCCAACTGCGCCGTCCAGCCGGACGACTGGCATCAATACAACCCTGACGTGCACTCCAACCAGACGGGAAACTCCAGCTTCAGCGTGAGCGGGGGGTTCTGGAAAGCAGGAGAGACCGGACCGAGGCTGGTCAGGGACACGACCAGGTACGCCACCGACGTCGCGGCGATGGTCGCGTCGACCACGACCCACTGGCATCTGGTGACCACATTCAACGAGTGGGGCGAGGGCACCGCGGTGGAGAGCGCAACCACTCCGACCGCCACGTGCCAGGCGTTCGTCCCCACCCAGCAGTGTTCGTGGAACAGCGCATCCGGCTATGGCCAGTACCTCGACATCTTGCACGCGCGGCCGGAAGATTCGGCGCCTCCGCCGTCTCCAAGCCCGTCCCCATCACCGAGCCCTTCGCCTTCACCAAGCCCGTCGCCGTCCCCATCACCGAGCCCGTCGCCGTCGCCGAGCCCGTCGCCGTCACCATCGCCGTCGCCGTCACCGAGCCCGTCGCCGTCGCCGTCCCCATCGCCGTCGCCGTCGCCGAGCCCGTCGCCGTCGCCCAGCCCGTCGCCTTCACCGAGCCCGTCGCCGTCGCCCAGCCCGTCGCCGTCACCCAGCCCGTCGCCTTCACCTAGCCCGTCGCCGTCGCCCAGCCCGTCGCCGTCGCCCAGCCCGTCGCCGTCACCCAGCCCGTCGCCGTCACCTAGCCCGTCGCCGTCACCCAGCCCGTCGCCGTCACCGAGCCCGTCGCCGTCGCCCAGCCCGTCGCCGTCGCCCAGCCCGTCGCCTTCACCTAGCCCGTCGCCGTCACCCACACCGTCGCCGTCACCCACACCGTCGCCGTCACCCACACCATCGCCGTCACCAACCCCGTCCCCCTCGCCAAGCCCGTCGCCTTCTCCCAGCCCGTCATCGTCCCCGGCACCACACTCATCCCCCTCCCCGAAGCCACAACACCAAGGAAAGCCCACGCCCGCAGTCCCCGCAACTGTGCCAACCCCGTCCCCCTCGCCAAGCCCGTCGCCTTCGCCGAGCCCCACGTCATTGCCGGGCGTCCCGGCGGCGGGTGTGAGCGGTCCGGGCGGTGGGTCATCTCAGGACATCGTCCCGCCCGCCTTCGTTCTCATCATCGGAATCGTGCTGGTGGGGTTTGCACTGGTAGGAGTGTTGGCGGTCCGGCGGAGAGTTCCATCGGGGCTCCGCCGCTGAGGGTTGAGGCGCCAGAAAGAGCTCTATCCATATCGACCGCTCACGCGACGCGATGAAGCGCGTCGAGGTAGGCGCCGAAACCGGACGCTGATTGCCACTCCGCAGCGTTTTCTACGGACGTGCCCTCGCCCCATTCGTTAAACGTGCTCACGAGCTGCCATGGAGCTTTGGAGGCAACCATCGCCTCAACCGATTTGGCCCAGCGGGAAGGATCGCGAACCAAACGGGGGGCGTGCTCCGTCCCCTTCCAAAAACCAGGGCTGATCGTAAAGCTGAACCCAGCTTGGGAATCCTCGGCGCCGGCGGG
This sequence comes from Candidatus Dormiibacterota bacterium, assembly GCA_036569865.1. Classification (GTDB taxonomy): domain Bacteria; phylum Chloroflexota; class Dormibacteria; order Dormibacterales; family Dormibacteraceae; genus Palsa-872. Next base: position 30,507 of record DATCPW010000164.1, on the reverse strand, counting down.
CGCGTACTGATGCCAGGCGTCCGGTTGATTCAGACACGAGTGGTATCCGGCGAAGACCTTCAGCACGACGTAGAAGCCAATGGTGTTGGCCTGCTTCCATCGCGTCACCATGTCGCAGCCATCGGTCCCGTCCGCATAGGCGAATAGAACCGGCCTGCCACCTACCCGCAAGTAACCAGGTTGCTGCGAATAACGCGCTCGTATGTATTTGAGGTCGGACAAGATCTGCGATGTCGGAGGGTCGCCCTGGCCTTCGGGCTCGTAGTAAAGGGCCCATTCGAAGCCGGTGAGACTCGCTGCTTGAAGCAGCATCTGGACGCGGTCGTCGGTCGCTGAGCCCTGCCCCCACCACGAGGCAATTCCGGCTTGAATGTTGGCGAACTGCATCGCCCGGATGTGCTCTCTCACCGTGGTTGCGTCGGTCGCGTAATAGCCGAGCGAAGGGTGGTAGTGGGTGAAGGGATCCATGCCCTGCTGGCTCCAGGCTTCCGGGAACCACGGATAGTAAAAGGCAGCTCGAATCGGCAAGGTCAAGCTTGGGAGGTCCGGAGACGGAGAAGCTGGACTCTGGCCCGTAAGGAGCTTGGCCAGGCCGAAGCCCGACGGCGACCAAACGATCCCGATAAGCAGGATGGCGACCAATGCGACGGCGGCCAGCAGGCCCATAACCCGAGTCGTTCTCCGTCTCAACCATGCCTGTATCAAGCGCTTTTCTCCACCGCCGGGTGACTTTTTTCGTTGGCTCCCACGAGCGTGCATTATCGTCGCCGGCCTCCGGAACCCACTGTTAGACGCCCGAATGTCCGTGGTCGACCTGTCAAATAGCGATAAAACGTTATGCATTCATCGGCACGGACGAGAAGCGTTGTCCCGGGTCGCTAGGCCAACGGCCCATTGAAATGCGGACGATTTGCCGCCGTCGCCTGCGTAACGAATAATCGAGGCGTCTCCTTCCGTCCATGCAGGCGTCGGCTCGGCCATCCGCGAGTTCGAAAAGTCTGTGATGTCGGCGGTACAACCGGCCTGCAATGCAGCGTGGAAGTCAGCTAAGCGGCGCAATTTGTCGCGAAGGTAACCCGACCGATGCGCTTCACATCGCTCGCATCACAACGCCTTTACTGGCGCGCGGCTGACGACAGATGTCCCGCATCAGTAGGCGACTTTCCCATTGATCAGGCAGGTTAAGTCCTGGTTAATTCACGGGGTCGGAGCGAACGTGTTGTGGTCAAGGGATCGCACGCTCCGGCCGAGATCGAACCCCGGCTGGACCTCTCTGCCCGGAGTCGTTTCGCAGGACTCACGGCGACGCCCCGCGGCTGCTGCTTTGCGCGCGGACTGAAACCGGATTCAAGGAAGGAAAGAAGTGCAAACGGTCTCCGAGACCCGACGGACATCAACGCCAGCACTCGGCCTTACTCGCAAGCCCGGCTCGAACGGTGTCAAGAACGGCTCCGCCGGTCGGGGCTGCGAGCTGTCGGTCGTGGTTCCCACTCGAAATGAAGCAGGCAACGTGGCTGCTTTGCGGGACCAGCTGTCGGCCACGCTAGCCGAGCACAACTACCAGGTGATCGTGGTAGACGACAGCAACGACGGTGAAACCCGCCGTTTGCTGCGCGCCGTGTGCAGCGCGGACCCCAGGTGGAGTGTCATCGAGCGACCGGTCGAGGAACAGACGGGCCTCGGCACCGCCGTCGTCGCGGGCATCGCCGCGGCGCGAGGCGACGCTGTCTGTGTGATGGACGGTGACCTGCAGCATCCGCCCGAGATCATCCCGAGGCTCCTGGCCAAGGTCCAGGAAGGCGCCGACCTCGCGGTCGCGTCGCGATATATGAAAGGAGGCAGCCGGGCCGGCCTTGCCGGGCCATCTCGTCTCTGGATCAGCCGCGCGTGCACCTGGCTCGCGCACTGGATCTTCCCTGAGACGCAGCGCACGAGCGATCCGCTGACGGGATTCTTCCTCTGCAAGAGGCGCCACGTGTCTGGCCTCGAGCTTCGGCCGATGGGCTTCAAGATTCTGCTGGAGCTGCTCGTATGCACTCCCAAGCTGAAAGTCGCCGACGTGCCCTTCGTCTTCGCAGCCCGACTCGCAGGCGAGAGCAAAGCGAGCACGCGTCAGGGCGTCCTGTTCCTGAAGCACCTTCTTTCTCTTTTCGTCTACGTGCCGGGCAGCGCTCGCTGGGTCAAGTTGGCGCTCGTCACGGGTCTTGGCCTGGCGGCTTTCTCAGCGGTCACGTACACGCTGACACGCGGCGGCCTGGACCCGATCTCGTCCTGGGTCATCGCGTCGGCAGCAACGCTCGGCTGTGGCATCGCCTTTCAGCAGGTGGTCACGATCCGCGAGTTCGCGCGGCACGGTGAGCCGGACGACACCAGATTTCAGTACCCGTTCGCCATCATTGCCGCGCTCGGCTCCTTCACCCTCCTATCACTCCTCACGCTTCAAGGCCGGCACGCGCTGCTTGCTCTCGCAGTGCTGGCACAGGCCTTCGGTGTGCTGCTTGCCGCCGGCCTCGACCATCCGTGGATCTGGTCGCGGGTCCGCTCGCGTCTGCCCCTCCCGACGCTAGACCTGCGCTGGCTGGGCGTGCGACTTGGTGCCCAGCGTGCGTTCTGGGTCCCGGTTGGGGAGGCGTTCGACCCGGAGCTCCTGCACGGCCTGGGCAAGCTTGTGACCGCAGATCTCATCGCTGCGTCGGCCCGAAGCCGTCAGCCGCTGCTGGTGGTCGACCGTCCGTCGCCGCGCCCGCAGCCACGCGTCAACATCGACAGCACCAGCGCGCTTATCGTCCCCCGGCTTGACGACCAGGGCGAGATCGCCGCTGTTGCTGTGCTCGCGAGGCACGGCCGCCATCCGTTCAGCCAGCGCCAGCTCGACGAGGCGATGGCATGGATCGGTTCGACCAACCGCTGGGCAGACACCGATGCGGTTTCGGTGGTGGTTCAGTGAGGGCGGCCGGAGTTATGAGCGGATGGGCTGGCAAGGTTCCAGCTGCCACGCGTGGGCGCGTGGTCCATTTCTCACGCTTCACCGCGGTCGGGGCTGCCGGACTCGCCGTCAACCAGGGCTTGTTCTGGCTCATCACCTCCGTGGCGCCTCAGCACTACCTCGTGGCCGCCGTCGTGGCAACCATCGGGTCCACGACATTCAACTTTGCCGGCATCGAGCTGTGGGTTTTCCGCGGTCGCAGGCAACGAGGTGTCGGAGGTCTTGCCCGCCGGTTCGCCGCTTACGGCGGAGTCAATACCACCGCTCTGTTGTTCCGGCTGCCTCTGCTCTACGTGCTCGTCCAGTGGCTCCACATGCCCAGCCTGTGGGGAAACCTGCTGACCCTCGTGATGTTGACGTTGGTCCGGTTCGCAGTCTCTGACCGTCTGATTTGGCCCGGCAAGCAAACGATTCCTGCGGAGGCACAATGAATCCCAACAAGCGCAGCCACCAGTACGACATCGACGGCATCCTCAGGATCGACTCGGCCGTCGCCCTTCCAGAGCTGAAGTTTTTCAAGGTCGAGCAGGTTACATGCCCCGACCTCGTAATCGAGGTCGCGTCGGTGGGTGGGCTGCGGCCGCGCTTTCGCTCGGCCCTTGTCGCAAAGGGGTCCGGATTGCTCTATCAAGAGCATCTCGGCGGCCTCTTCGCGAACTTCCACATCGAGATGGGAACTCCGGTTCACGTTAAGGCCGGCCCGCTGCTGGCACTCTCCCCACACGTCCTCTACACGAATGTCGTCGAGCCGCTGCTCAGGTTCCTGCTCGTCAAGCGTGGATTCATGCTGCTTCACGCCGCGTGCATCGAGATCGAGGGTCGGTCGATCATGCTGTCGGCCCAAACCGACACAGGCAAGACGAGCACGATCCTTTCGCTGCTCAGGCGCCATGGGGGCACCTTCTATTCGGACGATATGGTCGTCGTCAGCAAGGAAGGGACCGCGAGCCGTTATCCCAAGCCGCTGACGATCAGCGCGCACACTCTCCGCTCCGTGCCATCACACCGCCTGAGGCCTGATCAGAGGTTGTCGTTGGCGTGGCAGAGCCGACTGCATTCACGAGGAGGCCGCTCCACGGGCAAGCGGATGGCCCAGTTCAACGTGCCGATGATGGCCATGAACGCCGGGGTTCAGATGATGATCCCGCCGCCCAAATACATGATCACGGACCTGGTCGATTGCGAGATCGGCGGCCAGATTCCGATCAGGCATGTGTTCTTGATCGAGCGAGGCAGCCCGACATTGGTTGCCGGCGTCACGCAGGCGGACGCCCTCCCCGAGCTACTTGCCAACACCGAGGACGCATACGGATTTCCACCGTACGCGCAACTGGCGCCACAGATCGTGCTCGAGGGTGAGGGGTACGACGATCTTCGCCTCAAGGAGAGGGCGATCCTGAGCTCGGCGCTTCGGGCGGCGGAAGTCACTCGCCTTCGCGTCGCCGACTTCAGCTGGCCGGAGATGATCCGCGCGCGCTCCGACGTGGAGATTCAGACCGTTCAGGCCGCTGAGGCGGAGACCAGGCAGGCCGGCAGCCAGCCGCTCATTCCGTCGCGCGTTCCAGTCGCAAGCGGGACAAGTTGAACCTGGCGAAAACGTTGCGCGGTCAGCTGGCCGCCCGCGAGAACCTGAGGATCGCCGCCGTCCGAATCCTGGAACGTCGGTCGACGTTTCTAGTGGTCGCGGGCCTGATTCTCGGGCTCGCAGCCGCTGTCCGTCTGCTCAATCTCGAGCGATTCGGCTTCAACTCTGACGAGGCTGTCTACTCCGGCCAGGCCGCGGCGCTTGCCGGCCACAGCGATTACGCGCACCTGTTCGGCGTGTTCAGGGCTCACCCGCTGCTGGTCCATTTCATTGTGTCTCTGGTCTACAGGGTCACGGGCGTCAACGATGTCGCTCCGCGCCTGGTCAGTGTGGCGTTCGGCCTCGGCCTGGTGGCGGTGGGCGGAGCCATCGGAACCGTGGTGCGAGGGCGGCTGATTGGTCTCCTGACGATGCTATTCATCGCGATCTCGGCGTACCCGGTGACGGTTTCGCGCCAGATTCTCCTGGACGGCCCGATGGCGTTCTTCTTCGCCCTGACGCTTCTGTTCCTTGCCCTGTACGTGCGCCAGCCTCGGGGACGGACCCTTTACGCCGCGGCTTGCTCTGCCGGCCTGGCCTTCCTGTCCAAAGAGACGGCGATCTTGATGGTGCCGGCAATCCTCGTCTTCTTCATGCTCGCGCGCGACGTCCCGCTCAAGCTCCGTGACCTCGCCGTCTCGAGCCTCATCTATGCGCTGACTATCGCGCCGTTCCCACTTTCGCTGGTGCTGACGGGCGGCAGCAAGCTCGCGCAGGAGTTCTTCATCTGGCAGGTGCTCCGCCGCCCCAACCACGACTACAGCTTCTACCTGACGGTGATCCCGAGCATTGGCATACCGCTGGTGGCACTCGCCGTGATTGGGTTGATAACAGCGCTGCGCCGCCGCAAAGGCCTCGACGTGCTCATCGTGTCGCTGGCCGTGGTCGTGGTGGCTTTCTTCGAGGCCTGGCCGGTGAAGGGATTCCAGTACCTGATCCCATTGATCACGCCCGTGGCTCTGCTGGCAGCTGATGGCCTCGTGAGCCTGAGCCGTTGGGTCGCCCACGCACTTGATCGCTTCAGCGTCCCGTACGCCTCTGCGTCAACGTGGTCGCGGCTCGCCCTCGTTGGAACCTGCTCTGTCGTGCTTGGTGTCGGGTCGATCGGGGTCGTCGCCACGCCGGCCACCGCGATCCTCGGCACCGACAGCGACCAGACGGCGCCCGCGGCGACCCCGAAGGCCGCGTTCACCTTCACCGCTGGAACCGGTGGGCTCGAGGCGAGCCGGCCGGTAGGCAAATGGATCAGGGAGAACACGCTGTCAGACGCGCACTTCCTGACCGTCGGCCCGTCCTTCGCCAACATCATCCAGTTCTACGGCGGCCGGCGCGCCCTGGCGCTCAGCGTCAGCCCCAACCCGCTGCGCCGAAACCCAACCTACGACCCAGTTGAAAATCCGGACCTTTCGATAAAGACAAACGCCATTCAGTACCTCGTCTACGACTCATACTCGGCGGCGCGCACGCCGTTCTTCGCGCACAAGCTCATGCAGTTCGTCCATAAATACAACGGGATCCTGGTCTACGCCGACTATCAACCCGTGCAAGACGGCTATGGCCGCACCGTCCAGGTCCCGGTGGTCCTCATTTACGAGGTCCACCCGTGATGAGGACAAAGCTTGGAGCAGCGCTCGGCCTGACCTTAATCATGGCCCTGGCAGGTGCGGCGGTCGCAAGCGCAGCAGATTTCCAGCCGGCGCCGACGGTTCCGATCTTCTACACCGTGCGACCAGGTGACTCGCTGTCCAGCATCGCCAAAGCTCAGCTTGGCAGCACTGCCAAGTGGCGTGAGCTCTATCAGATGAACCGCTCGATTATCGGCAACGACCCCAGCCACCTTGTCGTTGGCGAGGTGCTGACGCTGGTGAAAGGCACTTTGCGCCAGCGGCCAAAGGCGACGGCGGCTGGGCCTCAGCTCTCGCGCAGCGGCCCCCTGCTGATCGACGCGCAGGCGTCGTCAAAGATCAAGCACGTGTTCGTGATCATGCAGGAGAATCACACATTCGATAACTACTTCGGCACCTATCCCGGTGCTGATGGACTACCGGCCAGTCTCAGCATTCCTATTGATCCGGCGGCCACGGCCGGACCGGTGGCGCAGCCCTACCACCTGCCCGCCCTCAGAACGCAAGATCTCGATCACAGTCAGATCAGCGCCCAGGTCGCCTACAACGGCGGTCGCATGAACGGCTTTGTGGCGGCGCAGCAAGACCGAAACCTTCCAGGATCCCTGACACTCGGTTACTACGACCGGACCGATCTTCCGCTTTACTGGGACCTGGCTGACGACTACGTCCTCGCCGACCGATTCTTTTCGTCGGCGATGGGTGGCAGCCTGGCCAACCACCAGTACTGGGTTGCCGCCAAGGATTCCGGAATGGGCGAGAGCATCCCGGCGGGTGGGATCCAGATGACGACGATCTTTGATCGTTTGGAAGGTGCCGGACTCAGCTGGAAGTTCTACGTCAAGAACTACGATCCCACGCTCGACTTCCGCCACATCGACGCGACCAACCCGAAGGACTCACAGGTGGCCTGGGTACCGTTGCTGACCATCCCATCCATCGTCGACAACCCCGCGAAGAGGGCCAGGATCCAGGATCTCGGCAACCTCTACCACGACCTGGCCGACTCCACCGCGCCATCGGTGAGCTACATCGTTCAGGGCGGAACCTCGGAACATCCCCCTGGTCACGTGGGTAACGGTCAGAACTCGACCGTCGGAATCATCACCGCGATCATGCGCAGCCAGTCGTGGAAGGACTCGGCGATCGTGCTGACGTGGGACGACTGGGGTGGCTGGTACGACCACGTGGTCCCGCCTCAGGTTGACGGCGACGGCTACGGCTTTCGAGTGCCCGCCTTGATCATCTCGCCCTACGCGAAAAAGGGTTACATCCTCCACAACACCGCCGACTTCACCTCGATCCTCAAGTTCATCGAGCGCCTGTACGGGCTGGCCCCACTCACGACGAGGGACGAGGCAGCAACCGATCTCATGTCGGCTTTCGACTTCCAGCAAGCGCCGCGGGCGCCGAGTCAACCGGTAATAGCCGGCTTTCCCCCGGTGATCACGCGAGGCCCTTCGGTGGTCACGTTGGTGGAGATGTACGGAATGATCGGCGGGCTCGCGCTCCTGCTTCTGGCGGTGGCCGCGACGACAGGGCGCAGATGGAGAAGGGCGGTATGAGGCGCCTGGCCGTAACCATCGCGGCGATGCTCGCCGGCGCTCTGCTGGCGATGCCACATGCGGTGCTGGCGAAGGGCGCGGTCGCCGTCTACACGCCGCCCCCCAGCCCCATAGCCACGTCATTGCCCGACGGGATCACGTTGAGCGTCCCGTCCGTCATCAAGGCGGGCCGGGAGATCGAAGTGGATGCCACCCTCGCCGGCGGAGGATTTCTGCGCGCTGACGCCGGCCTCCATTTCATCATCGACAACGTCGAGCGCCGGATGGTGAGAACCGATGCGTCGGGAGTGGCGCATTTCCGGTTGCGAGGCGTGCTGGCAGCGGGGGTCCATCGCCTTGTGGTGAGCTACGCAGGCACCAGGCAGTATTCCTACTCGGAGCCCGCACGCGCCACAGCCACCTTTGAGGTGGCTCCACTCATCATCACCATCCAGACGGTGCCGCTGGTTCCTGGGGTCACGCTGACCCTTGACGGTGCCAAAGGCTATGTCACGGATGCAGCCGGCCAGACCCTGATCGGGGTGACGCGAGCCGGACTCCACAGCCTTGCAGTGACACTGCCGGCTTCGGACGAGACCTCTCGCATCACATTTGTGCGGTGGTCCGACGACAGCTGGAAACCATCGCGAGTCATCAGGGTCGTGCAGGATGTCTCCATCTCGGTCGGGCTGAGGGCGGCGTATCTGACCCCGATCGAATTCGTCGGCCTCGACAACAGTCCACTCGATCAAACGCGGGTCTCAGACGTCGTCATCTCAGGGCCCAACGCCGAGGTGATCCAGCTCCAGTACCCCTTCGATCCCATCTGGCTGCAGACGCCGATGCCCGCCAAGCATTCCGGGGAGGGCGGTCTACATATCACTCCTACCCCGTACTCGGTCAGCCAGGCCAAGTACGCCCGTCTGAACGTGGCGAGCACCGGGCAGCAGCGCTTCACGCCTGCCCCGGGGCAGACGTGGAGCATTCATTTGCTTCTGTTCACCTTGAGCCTGGGCGCCAAGGATGCGCTCTTCGGGACCACCCTTTACAACTCGATCAAGCTGGTCGGCCCGACCGGCCGCATCCAGACCGTGGCGCTCAATGGACAGAACAGGATCAGCCTCGTCCTGAGTCGCGGCAACTACAGCGCCCAGGTGCTCGCATCAGGGGTGACCCCTGTGGCGACCATCGCCCTCTCGCGCAGTCAGGTGGTGGTCATACCGGTCATCACTCCGATCGACCTTTTCACCATCGCCCTGGTCCTGATCGCCATCATGGGTGCGGTCTTCGTGGCCGGCCGCGGTAAGTTCTGGGCGGTCCGCCGTCTCTCTGCTGTGCGGGTGAGATACGGAGAGCCGATCATCCGGCGCTGGGATCTATACGCCCCACGCAGCCGGGTCTTGCAAGACGTATCGGCAGGCGTCGCGAAGCAGGCGATTCGGTTGGTGCCGCCAGGTGCGCCGTGGAAGCGGCGAGGTGCCGGGCTGAGTCCCGTGGAAGACGCGCGCGCATCAGAGCAGGCGGTCGTCGCATGGCGCGACATCACGACTTTCCCAAAGAGCTGTCTCCTCTCCCAGGCGACTGTGCACGGTCCCACAATCGAAGTGGGTCTGATCCTTCGTGGTCTTATCGATTCAAGCAAAGCCGAGCGCTTGCTGCTGCTGGTTCATCAATCCGTGATGACGCAGTGGCAACTAGACCTGATGGAGAAGTTCTCGATCCGGATTCCGAGGTTCGACCGGAATACGTTCCGCGACTGTGACGATGTCGAGCTGCAGTGGTCGGGCAATCCCTGGAATGCCTTCCCAGTGGTGCTCGGCAGCTCAGACCTAGCCCGTCGCCGTCTTCGTCGAACAGAGCTGCTGGCCGCCGGGCCTTGGGATGTGGTCCTGGTCGACAACGCCGAGGAGGCCCGCCGGTCGGGATCGAAGCCTGCGGGCGCCCCTAACAAGCTGCTGGCGGTACTCCAGGCGATGAAGGCGAGCCGTTCCTGGAAGGCCCTGTACCTGGCCTCGCCTGCTCCGCCGCAGATGCAGCCGCACGACGCCGCCGATCTCATCGATCTGCTTGGGTTGATTCTGCCCGCCGACGTCGAAAGTGACCTGGCTCGGTATTTCGCGATTCCGCGAGCGGTGCGCCCCGACGGCGATTGGGAGTTCCTTCGTCAGATGTGCGCCGACTACGTCGGCGATGGCGCCCCAGAACCAGATACAGCGGATCGGACGAAGGCCGTTTTTCAAGATGTGGTGAGGTCCCGAAAGGCCGGTCACGCAGCAGTCGCCAGGGCGCGTGCCGGCTTGAGAGAGGAACCTGCCCACGAGCAGACAGTGAGCACGCCATGAAGGCGATCAGATCCCAATGGGTGTCGATGGTGCTGGGCCTGGCGCTGGTCACTCTGGTGGTGGGGGCGGGCATCGGGTTCGCCTTCGCTAGAGCCATCGAGGCGCAGCCTCCTTCACCGGTGCGAGCGGCGTCAAGCACGGTCTTCCTGCGGATGCCATATCTCGTCCAACCCCGGACCGACTCGATCATCATCGCCTGGCTTACGCGACCTGGCGTGACGGACGCGAGCGTCGCCTACGGCCTCGGCGGGAAGCTGGATCTAACCGCGACCGTCAGGGTTCACCCGCAGGAGGACGGCGTGCTTCATAGCGCGGTGCTGACCGGTCTCAAGGCCGGGAGCACCTACTCATATGCGGTGCACTCTGGGGGCGAGGTTGCCAGCGGGAGTTTCCAAAGCCTGCCTGACAGCGGGCGGATCCGCTTCACAACCACCGGGGACTTCGGTGGGGGAACTCTGCCCGAAGTGGCCGTGGTGAATTTGATGAATCAACAGGATCCGGACCTCTTCATCACGCTCGGGGACAACACCTACGAGCGCGGCACGCTGGCCGAGATGGATCAGAACGTGTTTCCTCAATATGCGAGCTTTCTCAACTCGCATGGGGTCATCTGGGTGCTCGGCAACCACGACCACACCACCCAGCAAGGCAACCCCAGCATCACCAACTTCTTCATGCCGGACAGGAATTACTCGTTCGATGCCGGCGAGGCGCATTTCACGGTGATGGAGGGCGATGGGTCACGTGGCTACCTCCCGGGGCAGCCCTACTACGAATTCTTGAAGAACGACCTCGCCGCCCATGCCGGCGCACGCTGGAAGTTCGTCTTTTTCCACTACCCCGCCTACTCATGCGGCCAGCACGGATCGACAATGTGGGTCGACCAGTACTGGGTTCCGCTGTTTGACAAATATCACGTGGATGCCGTGTTCAACGGCCACGACCACGACTACGAGAGGATCCGCCCCGACGCAGCCGGCGTTCATTACTTCGTCGCTGGGATCGGGGGCAAGAGCGTTGACGCGATGAAGCACAACTGCTCCTTTCAACAATTTGGCGCAACCAGGATCTTCGGGGATCTCATCGTGACCGCGGACCATTCCACTGTCCGCGTGGATGCAGTTCTCACAGACGGGACGCTGCTCGATACAAGCAGCTGGAGCAAGGACGGATGATCTCTCACTTACTACCCGGCAGGCTGCAGTCACGAGCTTGGTTAGCAGCATCGGCAGGGGCGATCGTCCTGTTCCTGGTTTCAAGCTCATGGGACGGAGCCGCGGCCGGCTCGCCTCCGTGTAGCACGACGATAACGGCGACGTACAGCGTGCAGCTGTGCTTGACCCAGCCCGACGCCGGCTCGACGGTGAGCGGCGCGGTCACTGTTTCGGCAACGGCCACGATGATCCTCAGTGGCAACCTCAGGGTTGTGCGGATGGTGTTCACCGTCGACGACCCCTCCACCGGCTACACCCTGACCGACTATCAGAGCCCTTACACCTTCGCGCTGCCAACCACGAAGTGGGTGGATGGCGTCCACACACTGTCCGTATCCGCTGTGATGAGCGACAACAGCAATACGAACTCGACGAGCGAGTCGCTCACCTTCTCCAACGGGCAGAGCTCGGTGCCATCGAACAACAATCCGCCCACGATCACATCGGGCACGGCACCGGCGCCGGGAGCAAATCTTGTGGTCGCCGCGGTCGGGGACGGCGCGGGCGGTGACTCCACGGCAACCTCAGTCGTGAGCTTGATCAACTCGTGGTCGCCCAACCTCTTTCTCTACCTGGGCGACGTCTACGAAAAAGGCTCCTATGCGGAGTTCTCCAACTGGTACGACGGCGCCTTTGGCGTACTGCGCCCGATAACGGACCCAGTCATCGGCAATCACGAGTACGGAACGCGAAGGGCGGCAGGCTACTTCGACTACTGGAACAACGAGCCGAACTATTACAGCTTCGACGCCGGCGGATGGCATTTCATCGCGCTAAACTCGACCTCCCAGTACCAGGCCATCAACTGGGCCGGCCAGCTTGCCTGGCTCCAGAGCGACCTCGCCGCACACGCCGGTGCCTGCATCGTGGCCTACTGGCACCACCCTCTCTACAACATCGGTCCGGAGGGCGCTTCGGACCGGGTCCAGGACTTCTGGACGCCACTCGTCAATGCCCAGGCCACCCTGGTGCTGAATGGCCATGACCACGATTACCAGCGCTGGCAGCCCCTGGACGCCAACGGCAATCCTTCGAGTACCGGCCTCACCGAGATCCTGGCCGGAACAGGAGGCCATTCGGGGCAGGTCATACTCAAGAGCGATCCTCGCGTCGTCAAATCCAAGAGCGCGGTCTTCGGCGCCCTGCAGCTTTCACTCTCCACGACCGCGGCCCAGTTCCAGTTCGTCACGGTATCGGGCAGCACGTCGACCGTCTTCGACTCGGGCAGCATCCCGTGCCGTGGTTACGGCACGCTGACCGGCAAGGTCACTGACGCGGTGACCGGCAATGCCATCGCCGGTGCGACGATCTCGTACTCGGGCGCGAGCACGCAGACCGACATCTCCGGCTCGTACACGCTGCCGAAGGCGCCACTCGGCACCGACCAGCTCACAGTCGCCGCTCCCGGTTACACCGGCCAGAGCCAGTCGATCACCGTAAGCCCTGCAGCAACAACCACGACCGGGTTCAACCTGGCGCCGCTGGCGGGCAGCGTGAGCGGCGTCGTCACGGATGCAGCGTCTGGGGCACTCCTCGCCGGCGCCACTGTGTCGTACTCAGGTGGTCAGGCCACGACCGACTCTTCGGGCGCCTACACCCTTACCGGCATCACCGAAGGGACCTATGACGTCATCGCAAGCGCACCTGGATATGCAGCACAGACGCAGTCGGTGACAGTCGGCCCCGGCCAGGCCGCGTCTCAGAACTTCGCGCTCGCTCCGTTTGGAGTCGGAACCGTTCAGGGACAGGTGACCGATGCCGTAACCGGCTCGCCTGTGGCCGGCGCCACCGTCAGCTATGTGGGCGGCACCGCGACCTCCGACTCAGGCGGGATGTATACCCTGGCCTCGCTTCCTGACGGCAACAGCACGGTCACTGCCACACGCTCTGGGTACACGGATCAGAGCGCGGTCGTTGTCATCGCCACCGGTAGCACCACCAATCAGGACTTCGCGCTGGCACCCCTGCCAGGCAGCATCAAGGGGGTTGTCACAGACTCGGTGACCGGCGCGAAAATTGGGGGTGCGGCCGTGAGCTACTCGGGCGGAGCTGCGACCACCGACTCCGCCGGTGCGTACTCGCTGACTGGCGTGACGGAGGGGAGCTACGCCGTGAGCGTCAGCGCGGCCGGTTACAACCCACAGTCGCCACAGGTCTCCGTCGGACCGGGCGCGAACGTCGTCAAGAACTTCGCCCTGGTGCCTCTGCCTGGAACGGTGACGGGCACTGTCGCCGACATCGCCACCGGGACGCCGCTGGCAGGGGCCACAGTCACCTACTCGGGCGGCAGCACAACCACCGACGGCCAGGGCCGATACTCGATCTCCGCCGTAACCGAGGGCAGCTATGCGTTCACGGCTTCCGCGTCTGGGTACAGTCCCCAGACTCAGACTGTGGCCGTCGGCCCCGCTGCCACGGTGAGCCTCAACCTGAGCCTCGTCAAGCGGGTCTTCGTCGATGGTTTCGAGTCGGGCTCGATGTCGGCGTGGACGACCAACTCCGGCATTGGGGTTCAGAGCACCACGGTGCGCAGCGGCGCATACGCTGCGCAGGCCGTATCGACCGGCACCGCGACCTACGCGCGCGACACATTCGGGAGCACCTACTCGAGCCTGTACGTCCGCGCTTACTTCCAGCTGAGGTCGCTTCCCTCGAGCACGGTCACCCTCGTCGGTTTCCGGACCGGCTCCAGCGTCTCGATCGCTCGGCTGTACGTCGACAGCCAGGGGCGCCTCGCGCTTCGCAACGACGCGGGCGCGACGAGCACCACGGGTCCGCTGGTCAGCCTGAGCTCATGGCACAGCGTGGAGCTTCACCTCGTCGTCAACGGGACCGCGAGCACGATCGAAGTCTGGCTGGACGGAAATCCGGTCAGCGCGTTGACGATGCAGACAGCCAACCTTGGTTCAGCTTTGATCGGGCAGCTCCAGCTGGGCGAGAACCAGACGGGCCGAACGTATGACATTGCCTTCGACGACCTGGTCGTTCAGACTGCTCGAGTCGGCCCGTGACGCCCAAGGCATTCCGCTCGGGAAGGGCGGTGCCGGCCAGTCCACCAGGCGCTGGAGGTCCCTACAGGAGTGCAGCGAGCGCTCAGGCTCATCAGAAACGTGCTGCGGCGGGCGCCCCGGCCGGCATCGATCGCCTGCTCGAATTGCGGCGAGCCGGCCGCAGAGGGAATCGGCGATCCCGACGTGGAGAGGATCTGCATCGCCTGCGCAGTCATGCTCCAGGTGCAGTGCACGGATGGAGATTCGGAGGCGTGCGCGCACCTGGAGGCACTTAACGCGCTGTCCAGTCGGTCTCGGCGGGGCGGAGCCGGCTGATCCCACCGCGGTTTTCACGAGGGCAGGGGCGCTCAGCTTAAGACCCAGATGCGCGGGACATTCATCCCACTGATCGGGACACGCTTCCTTTCTGATGCGACTTTGTCCAGGTCGCGGGCGTCCGGCTACGCCCATGCTGACGTCGCGCAGCACCAGGAACCGCCCCCATTCGCCAACATCGATGAGTTCGCGATGCCGCCGCCGCCCACTGCCGAAAGGTGAACCAGACACGGGTTGCCCGATCGGCGGGACTTTTGTCCTGGCCTGCAGGACTTCCCATTGCCAGCGCATGGGCGTCAGACAGACGCGACCGACGAATCGCAGCCTTTATCGCTTTGAAAAGCCAAGGGACGAATTAAGGTTCAGTGCGGAACGGGAGTCAAATGTAGTTAGACTTACGTCGACCGCTCGGGAAATACAGAGCCCTAAGGACTTAGGGTTGACCCGACAGAGTAAGTGGTTGGGTGGGCCAACGGCCGTTCGTCGTATAGCAACCTTTTATTCGTTCATTAATCGGGAAGGGGCAGGGAAACGTTTGGCTGGGCACGCCGAGTTAACACACGCCGTGGACGGGGAATCGTCGACTGTAGCATCGGTTCTCAACCTTGAGATCAGGAACCCGATCGACAATGGCGGGGATCTCCGGGAGAACATGGCGCGCGAGCTGCATGACCAGGTGATGCAGACGATGTACGCCATGAAGGTTGAGTTGGAGAACTTCCGGTCGAGCCAATACGGCCGAGAAGCAGTCCTCAGAGAGGTCGATCTGCTCGAGCGGTTGACTCTGGAGGTGCTGCGCAATGTCAGGCAGCTTGTGCGGGACCTGCGAGTCGATCCGGATCTTCAAGAGGGGCTCATCGCCGGCCTGCGGAATCACCTGATCCCACGCTTCGAGCGCATCAGCGGGCAGAAGGTGGACCTGCGAGTCTCACGTTCATGGCCGTCCCGCCTGAATGAGCAAGCAGACGTCAACGTATACAGGATCATCCAGGAGGCGCTGAACAACACCTGGCGCCACGCTCAAGGACGCTCGGTAGCGGTCGCGTTGGAGCTGATCGGGCCCCGGGCTGTCGTCTGGGTGAACGACATTGGCAACCCGTTGGCCGAATTGCCGAGGCCGCGGGTTCAGGGCGACGGAATACTGGGCATGCGTGAACGCGCAGCCATCCTCGGCGGCCGGATGACGATGAACGCGAATCCAGCCGGAACTATGTTGCGGGCAAGCTTCCCTCTGGTGAACCTTCTTCCTTGATGACCACCGCAGTTGCTCCAGCAATAACCAACGGAGTTGCTTCAGTCGTGATTGCAGACGATCAGACGCTCTTCCGGTCGGGTCTCGCGGCGCTCCTGGACAAGGACCCGCGCTTGAAGGTGCTTGGCGAAGCGGGCAACGGTGAGGAAGCCGTGCGCATGGTCGACGAGCTGCGACCCAACCTGGTCTTGATGGACCTCAAGATGCCAGTGATGGAGGGAGTCGAGGCGACGCGTCGTATCCGGGGAAAACATCCGGAGATCGCGGTCATCATCCTCAGCAGCTTCAGCGGAGATGGTCATCTCATTCCGGCCCTGGAGGCTGGCGCTAGCGGGTATGTCTTGAAGGACACGAGTGTTTCGACCATCGTCAACAGCATGCTGGCGATCGCGGGCGGCGCCACGGTGATGTCGGGCTCGATCGCCGACAGGCTGGTTGGCATGCTCTCAAACCAGCCGAAAGAGTCCTATGACGGTCTCACCCCTCGGGAAGTAGAGATCCTCAAGCTCGTCGCGATCGGATTGGCCAACAAGCAGATTGCCTTCAGACTGCAGGTCAGCGAGAAGACGGTCCGCAACCACATCAGCAACATTTACGAGAAACTCGGTATCCAGGGCCGCTCGCATGCTGTCATCTATGCGGCCAAGAAGGGTCTGGTCGAGCTGTAACTCAGGCTGAGTGCGTTACGCCCTCGGCGCTGCGTTGGCTGGAGTTCCGGGAACTAGAAGCATCACCACGCGGCATCCGACTGAGGTTCCCGCTGAGCGGGCTAGCTTTCGGGCGCCCCTAGATGCTTAGTCCCCGGACGCGCCGGCCTCGGCCTCCAGGGTGGTCTCGGAAATCCTTCGCGACCAGAGTGTGGCTCCGAACCTTATGTTCTTGAAGACCTCCTCGCTCACGAGGAAGCCGGCGAATATCAGGAGCACCCCGAGGAACTGGCCAAGGAAGACTGCCCATGTGATGCCAAAGCGACTCAATCCGGTCGTCACCCCAGGTATGGAAGCGCCGAGCGCAATCATCAGGGTCGCGGGCACCCGTGAGTTGAGCCTGCCCTCGAAGAGCGCTTTCGTCGCTCCGGGCAGAGAAGTCACGAGATTCACGGCCACCGCGGCAGCGCCGTAGAGCTGAGCGAGCACCGGCATCTTCACCTTGGCGCGCAACACCTTGTGCTTGGGCATATACACGTACGCCGAGTACATCGCGCCGAAGATCAGGCATAGGCCTCCGGCGATGTTGAACGGCAGTAGTACAACCCGCACGTAGCCTGGGAAGGCGGTCCCGAGGGGAACGTGCGTGGTCCCGTCGACCGCCCAACCCGGAGGGGTCAAGGTCGCGGTCAACGTCATGTATGCGACAACGATCGAGCCGATGACCAGCACCCCCATCGCGATATGAGCGGCAAGAGGGCGGCGCACGGCTGTGGCGGCGATGACCGCGGCGCCTCCAATCGCCGCAACGGCGAAAGTTATCGTGCCTGCCGTCGTGGATCCGGGGTACGTTCGGATCGCAGCCAGCGACAGCGTCCCACCCAGCACGAACGTGACGCCGACGAAATAACCGAACCGGGTCTTCGAGAGCAGGTAGACAGAGCCGGCGCCAAGGTAGGCCGCGACGAAGATGCCCCCGGTGAGGTACCAGACTCGGTACAGCGGCTCGCTCCAACCGAATGCTCCGCCGATGAACTCGCAGCCGGCGCTGATGCCGTACCAGAGCAAGCCGATCGCCCACACGAGCTGGAAAGCTTTGCGTCGCTGCCACCATTGGTCGAAGACCATCGCGGCGAAGGCAAAGCTCAGCACTGACGAGCCCAGCGGCAGCACGACATTGAGCGCGTTCACCTGCTCAGCCTAGCTTTCCCTGTCGCATCGCGGTGCCCCGGAGCAGGGTGAAGAAAGTACCCGACCGGAAACAGGCGCAGGTCGAACCTGTCCGTGACGATGCCCCAGATGCCCCGAGGCACCCACATAGCCACGAGGACCGCCACCGACCCGAGGATGATCAAGTACCACGCCCCGCGGTCGGCAAGGGTCTGCTGCAGCATGAAAAAGACCAGCGTCCCGACGATCGGGCCCTCGATTGACCCCAGCCCGCCGATCAGGGCGACGAAGATCATGTAAGCGGACCACTGGACCGTGAAGACCGAGGTGGGTTGGACGAAGAGCTGGCTGATGATGAGAACCGCGCCTGCAGCCCCAGCCCCGGCTGCCGCCACCAGGTAAACGATCCGCTTCGCCTGCCCGACGCGCACACCCACGCTACGTGCGCCGACCTCGTTATCGCGGATCGCGGTCAGGTCGAGTCCGAGCCGGCTGCGAAGCAGCAGGTAAGCGCCAAGCAAAGTCGACACCGCGACCGCCAGCGCGGCCCAGTATGTGAAGGCCTGGCGGATGGTCGGATCGAAACCAGCCATCCCGCCCAGCGTGGCTCCGGTCCCGGCCCCCAACGAGTCGGTCCTCAGCACTGCCAGCTGGAAAGCTTCCGCGACGACCCAGGTGGCGATCGCGAAGTACTCCCTGCGCAGCCGTAGGAGCACGAACGACGCGGGCACCGCGACCAGGGCGCTGACGAGCGCAGCGAGCGGAATCGCTAGAAACGGCGAGAGCCCCATGCCGGCGAACACGAACACGGTGTAAGCGCCGACGCCGATGTAGGCCTGCTGGCCGACGGAGATCAGGCCGGCATATCCCGCCAGCAGGTTCCACATGGTGGCCAGGGAGAGAAGGATGAACAGGTTGACTAGCACCCCGGTCACGTTGGTGTAGACGAGGTAGGGAAGCGACGCGAGGACGGCAACGGCCGCGATGCCAATCGCTGCGCTCCATGTCGCCGAGCGCCGGGAGCGGGTGACCCGCACCGGAGTCGCGGTCACGGCCGTGGCGGTCATGAGTGGCGCGCCGGAATCAGTCCGTTAGGCCTCAATGCCAGCACCGTGAGAAAAACCAGGTGTCCCGCCAGCACCCCGAAGCTGGCATCGACCTGAGCGCCCAACACCTGCGCCACCCCAAGGACGATGCCCCCAAGCAGGGTTCCCCAGAGCGAGCCGACGCCACCGATGACGACAGCCTCGAAGGCGAAGATCAGCCGTTGCGGCCCGGCCGCCGGGTCGAAGGACGAATACATGCCGAAGGCCACCCCGGCCAGCGCGACGGTCGCGAATGCGATCGCGGCGGCGATGCCATACACATGTCGCACGTTGACGCCGACGATGGTCGCGGCTTCCTGGTCATCGGCGGCCGCCCGGACCTGGCGCCCCAATCGTGCCCTCGACAGGAACACTTGCAGGCCGACGAGAACAACGACGGCGACTGCGAAGACGATCACCGATTCGTACCCGATCGAAATCTCGTTGTTGACCTGGAAAGAGGCCGAGGCAAGCGAACCGGAGGGCAGCGATTGGCTGTTCGCGGACACCCCTTGTAGCAGAGCGTTCTGGATGACGATCGATAAGCCAAAGGTCACCAGCAGCGTGGTGATTGGACTGACGTCGAGGCTTCGCTGGATGATGAATCGCTGAACCACGTAACCGACCAGGCCGAAGAGGGGCGCAACCAACAGCGCCGACCACAGGACCGGCACGTGCAGCCCGACGATGACGGCGAGGGCGAGATACGCCGCCAGCACGGCGAAATCGCCGTGGGCGAGATTCACCACTCGCATGACGCCGAACATCAGCGACAGCCCGCAAGCGAACAATGCGTACAGGCCACCCAGCAAAACCCCGTGGACTACAGCGTTGACCCAAACCAACTTGCTACTCGCTGCCGTCCGCGGTGCTCTTGGCGAGGCCGAAGTAGGCGGCCTCGACGTCGTCCGCAGCCAGGTCTTGAGGCCTGCCACTGAGCGTGATCCGACCCTCGAGCAGGCAGTGCGCCCAGTCCGACACGCGAAGGGCCTGGGTCACGTCTTGCTCGACGAGAAGGATCGTCATCCCCTTTTCGAGCAAGGCCGGAAGCATGTCGTAAAGCCGCTGTACGACAGCGGGCGAAAGACCAAGCGAAAGTTCATCGAGGAGAAGGACGCGCGGGTTGGCCAAAAGCGCCCGCCCGATCGCCACCGCCTGCTGCTCGCCGCCAGACAGATACACGATCGGGCCGTGGCGCCGCTCTGCCATCCAGGGGAACAGCTCGTACACCCTCGCCAGGTTCCATTCGCCGGCTCGAGAAGAGGTTGACCCCATCTTGAGGTTCTCCTCCAGAGAGAGCGATGCAAAAAGGCGCCGGCCCTCCGGGACAAGCACGATGCCCGCCGCGACCCTGTCGTGAGCCGGCAAATGCGTGATGTCGCGGCCCTCGAGCCGGATCGTGCCGGCAACCGGATGGTGGAGGCCCGCGATGGTGCGCAGCAAGGTCGACTTGCCGGCCCCGTTGGCGCCGATGATTGCCACCTTCTCACCTGTGGCGAGCGTCAGGCTCACGTCGCTGAGGGCCTGGAGCAGGCCATAGCGAACTGTCAGGCCGCTAACCTCGAGCACAGGTGCGCTGGCGGAGCTCAGCTGTGGGCCTCGCCGTAGCTCGTGCCGAGGAAGACCTCTCTGACTGCGGGGCTGGAGAGCACAGCGCGTGGTTCGCCATCACCGATGAACCTGCCACCGGCAAGGCAGATCAGACGGTCGACCATGCCGACCAGAGCCCGCACCACGTGCTCGACCCAGATGACAGCGACCCCGCGTGCACGAATCTGCTGAACCACCGCGACCATGCCGGCCACCTCGGGCTCGGTAAGCCCGGCCGCCACCTCGTCGAGGAGCAGCAAGCGTGGCTTGCAGCCAAGCGCGCGGGCCAGCTCGAGACGCTTTCGCTTCACGAGTCCTAACCGCGACGCCGTCCAGTTCGCCTCATCTCGAAGGTCGGTCTCATCGAGGACGGCAGTGACAAGTTCGAAGGCGGCACGGCCTTGCAGCCCCGCGCCGCGGTGAACCGCGACGAGGACGTTCTCGAACACCGTCATGTGTTCGAACGAACGTGGCACCTGGTACGTGCGAGCAATCCCGAGCCGGCAGCGCTCTGCCGTATCCAATCGGGTCACGGGCCGGCCGTCGAAGCGCACCTCGCCCGAGTTGGGCGACAGATCGCCTGAGATCAGTGAAAAGAGACTTGTCTTGCCCGCCCCGTTGGGGCCGACGATGCCCACCGCGTCACTGCCTCGGAGGGCAAGCGACAGCGAATCCGCGACGACGATGCTCCCAAAGCGCTTTGAGACGCCGGCAAGCTCCAGGAGCGGGCCGCCGGTCACGCGTTGGTCGGTTGGAGATCCCCGTTCGTCGGCACGTCTTTGTTGAGCGAATTGTCTACCACGACCATGCTGTAGGGGTACTTCGTGCCTTTTCGCCACTGCACGCCGACCGGCTGCTGAATGGCGACGCCGGGCACCGGCCCCTTGGTCCAGTCGAGTGGTCCGCTGATGCCTGTGTAGGTGAGTGACTTGAGCTTGGCCGCGACGGTCGCCTTGTCCTTGGGGTTGTCCACGCCTGTCATCGCTGCGTGGGCGATTTCGAACAGCGAGTGCACCGAGCCGAGGGACGACAGCCACTGCTGGCCGGTCGCAGTCTCGAAGCCGTCAGCCAGCTGCTTGGCGGTTTGCCCGGTGAGAGTCGATGAGTAGGGGTGGTAAGGCGACCACCAGCAGTCGGTGGCGATGTTGATTACGAGGTCGCCCAGAGCCGTCGTGTCCGCAGGGAACAGGAGAACCTTGGCGACTGTCGCGAGCTTCGGCTTGAAACCTTGCGTCGCAGCCTGCTTCCAGAAGGTGTTGAAGTCAGGCGGGAGGGGGACGTTCGAGTACAGCTGGGCGTTCTTGGCCTTGAACTGGCCGATCATCGAGCTGTAGTCGGTGGTGCCGTCGGCGTAGGCGCCCCCGTCGACCGACGTGTAGCCGGCCTTCTTGATCAGCGGTATGAAATTGCTGCGGAAGGCGCCGCCGTCCGGGTCGTTTGGGTACATCTCGGCGACGACTTTGTTGGTGTTCATCTTCGCCCACATCGGAAAGAAGCACCCTGCGAACTCGTTGAGGCCGAAGAAGAACATGGTGGTGTACGTAAAGGGCTTGGGGGCGGCTGGGTTCGCCTGCCGCGCGAAGAACCAGGCCTCCCACGGCACGATGGTCGCCACGCATGGCACCCCGCTCGCCTCGCAGAGTGTCGACACCGGGTTGGTGACCTCGGGCGTCGACGCGCACAGAACTATGTCCGCGCCGGCGTTGATCAATTCCTGCGTCACCGCGGTGGCCCGGGCAGGACTCGATTGGGTGTCCTTGACCATGATCTCGACGTCGTACGTCTTGCTACCGCTCTTGAAGCCGCTTTTGTAGGCGCTGGATGCGCGAACGCCGTCGATGACGAACTTGTCCCCGGTCGCGAATCCGGCGGCTTCGCCCGTCTGCGGGCTGACATAGCCGATCGTGATCTTCCCGTTGCTGCTGGTGCTCGTGCCCTGGAGAGAGCACGCGTCCAGGAAAGCGGCTGCGCTGAGCGACAGGGCGCCCGCTCCGGCGGCTTTTAGCAGCGTTCGCCGGGTGATCTCCTGGTAGAGGCGGTTCTCGATTTCCGTCATCCCTCGGCACTCCTCTCGGGCATGCGATACGCAAGCCCGGTAACGCCCGGCGCGAAGCTTCGCCAATCGTGACCAGCCCCTACTCAGGTGTCAAGGACGGTACGGCTTCGCGCAGTGCAGTCGCGACGTCCTCGGCATTGGTCACCCAGCCGAAGAACGTCTTGACGTTGTAGATGGTCGCCTTCTGGATCTCGGCCGGCCCAGCCGGCATCGTTGCGTCTTCGATCATCACCGGCCAGTACTCGTTGAAATAGGCGTCGCGGATCGTCGACTCGACGCAGACGTTCGATGCGATGCCGGCGATCAAGAGGTTTCGCAGGCCGAGTCCGCGCAAGACCGAATCGAGGTTCGTCCCATGGAACCCGCTGTACCGGGATTTCACGATCACGATGTCCGTGGGCTTCGGCGCCAGGGCATCGACGATCTGGAAGTCCCATGTGCCGAAAGTGAGGAGCTTGCCACGGAGCTCCGGACGTTCTCTCATCAGCCTCAGGGCCAGCTCCTTTTGTGGATTTGGAGAATCCGGACCGCCGGCTGTCGACTCATCCGCCGGATAGCCGATGGTCAGGTAGATCACCGGTAGCCCAGCCGACCGGGCCGCATCGCACACGAGCCGGGCATTCGCAACTGCGTTACGCGCGGGCGCCACGTCGATCCCCGCCAGGTCGAGCATCCCGCCCGGGCTGGCGAACGCGTTCTGCATGTCGACCACCACCACGGCGGTGCGGCTGAGCTCGAGGCTGATCGACTGAGGCTCAGCGGGGATCTCGACGGTTGACTTCATTCCTGGACCAACACGATCCGTCTGGACTTGAGCTCTGAGTGCGGGAGCGTTCCGGCCGGCACGACCCGGCACTCGAGGCGCACGCCAAGCGCCTGGCGCAGGTCCGCCTCCAGCCTTTCCGTCGATGCGTCCGTGCCCTCGATCTCCAGCACCAGCGCGACCTCATCCATCTCGCGCACGCGGCGCCGCTCGATGACGAACTCGCCGATGTTCGGGTGCCGCCGCACGATGTCCTCCACCTGCGACGGGTAGAGGTTGACCCCGCGCACGGTGAACATGTCGTCTACGCGGCCGCGGATGCCGCCGGTCAGCTTCATGAACGGGCTGCCGCAGGAGCAGAGGTCGCGCGAGACCATCACGCGGTCGCCTGTCCTGTAGCGGATCAGTGGCATGCCCCACCGTCCAAGGTTGGTCGCCACCAGCTCACCCTCGCCGGCCGGCCGGCCATTCTCGTCGAGGATCTCGAAAATGAACTCTGACTCCACAGCATGGATGCCGTCCCTCTGCGAGCAGCTGTGGCCCGTCGGCCCGAGCTCTGTCATCCCGGTGTGGTCGAAGCATCTCGCCGAAAACGCGGCCTCGATCGCGGCGCGTGTCGCTGGGATGCTGGCACCCGGCTCGCCCGCGTGGACCGTCACCCGGATCTGCGACGACGCTGGATCCAACCCGATCTCTCTGGCGGCCTCGGCTAGCCGCAGCGCATAGGTGGGCGTGCAGAGCAGGACCGTCGCGTCGAGCTCCATCAAAGTTCTTATCCGCTGTTCGGTCGTCATCGCGCCACCCGATATGGCCAGCGCACCGAGGCGCTGGGCTCCGCCGAAGGCGGTCCAGAATCCGATGAAGGGACCGAAGGAGAAAGCAAAGAAGAGCCGGTCTGCAGCAGTCACCCCGGCTGCGCGATAGACGTGGTCGGACCAGATGCGCAGCCACCATTCCCAAGACTCGGCGGTGTCCAGCCAGCGCAGCGGGCGTGTACCCGACGAGCCCGAGGTCTGATGCAGGCGGACGTAGCGATCCAGCGGATACGTGAGATTGGTGCCGTACGGCGGGTGCCCTTGCTGGTCCGCCAGGAGCTCCCTCTTAGTCGTGAGAGGCAGGCGGTCGAAGTCGTCCCATCCGTTGATATCGGTCAGGCGGGAGCGCCAGAACGCGTTGGCCTTGATGACGTCGACGAGCCCCGCCTTCAGCTTGCGAAGCTGCAGGTCGCGGAGTGCGTTCGGGTCAGCTGGTAGCTGCGCGGTCCCCAATCTCCAGAACGCCGTCCAGGATCTCGAAGCCTTCGTCGAGCTCCGCCTCGGTGATGCACAGCGGAGGATTCGTCATGATCGTGTTCCAGCGCACGAAGGTGTACATGCCAGCGTCGAGCAGGGCCTGGCTGATTGCCTTCATCTCGGCCGAGGTGCCGTTGAACGGTGCCATCGGCTCCAGCGTCTTGCTGTCCCGCACCAGCTCAATCGCTCCGAACAATCCGATCGATCGCACGGCGCCGACGCAGGGATGGCGTTCCTGCAAGCGACGGTGATGCCTCTTCAGGACCTCACCCATCCGCTGCGAGTTGCCGACCATGTCGTCCTCTTCGTACGCCTGGATCGTGCCCAGCGCCGCGGCGCACCCGAGCGGATGGCTGTTGTACGTCAGGCCCCCGTAGAAGACGTGATCGTCGAAATACGCGGCGACCTTTGGACGCATGCCGACCGCGCCGAGCGGAACATAGCTGCTGGTCAGCCCCTTCGCCAGGGTGATGAGGTCGGGCACGACGCCCCAGTGATCGACCCCGAACCACTTGCCCGTGCGCCCGAACCCGGTCATCACCTCGTCGGCGATGAGCAGGATGCCGTGCCGGTCGCAGATCTCGCGTACGCCTTCGAGGTAGCCGTCGGGCGGGATAAGGATCCCGTTGGTGCCCGTGATCGGCTCGAGGATGAACGCGGCGATGGTGCCGGCGCCTTCGAGGAGGATCGTCTCATCGAGCATCGCGAGCGCTACATCCGCGCTGTCGGTGCCCCGCTGGATGCCATGGTAGGGGTCGAGGACGTGGACCACGCCCACCGCGCCCTCGTTCGACCAGCGGCGCGGGTCGCCGGTCGCCTGGATCGCGGTGCCGGTGGCGCCGTGGTACGAGCGGTATCTAGCGAGGATCTTGGAGCGGCCGGTGACTGTCCGGGCGATCTTGATGGCGTTCTCGTTCGCGTCGTTGCCGCCAAGCGTGAACAGGACCTTGTCGATGTCGCCGGGTAGGAGCTCCGCCAGCTTCTTACCGAGCCGCGCTCGGACCTCGGTCGCCATGAAAGGGCTGATGTAGGGGAGGAGGTCCGCCTGGCGCTTGATCGCGTCGATGATCCGCTGGTCGCCGTGGCCGGCGTTGACGCACATGAGCTGGCTGTTGAAGTCAACGAAGCGGCGTCCGTCGACGGTCTGAAAGTGGACGCCCTTGGCGCTGGCCACGGCCATCGGCTTGAGCGCCGCCTGGGCTGACCAGTCGTACAGCGTGTGCCGGAGGCAGAGCTCGGAGATCTCCTCCGCGCTCAGGGCCTTGACTGTTTCGGTCGCCACGGTGGAAATCGTAGCTCCGGGGCTAGCATGACAAGCAAGATGCAGGAGTCGCCGACCACCGCATTTCGCCAGCAGCTGGAGTCGCTGTACTCGATTTCGATCGAGATCGCGCGCCTCCACGAGCTGCAGCAGGTGCTGGATCGGGCTCTTGGCTTCTGCCTCGACCTGACCCAATCGGCGTTCGGCTTCATCGGCCTGCTCACCGGCAGCCAGGAGATGGACGTTGCCGCGATCAAAGGCTTCGAGCCGTCAGACCCGAACTTCTACGACAACTTCCGCTTGATCCCAGTCCGCCCGAGCGTCTTTGGTGTGGTCATCACCAACCAGCACTCGAAGCTCTCCAACGACGTCCTCCACGACCCGGACCGGGTCGGCCAGCCTCGGGGCCACCCGCCGGTGCGCACCTTTCTGGGCGTGCCGCTGCAGGTCGGCGAGCGCGTTATCGGGATGGTCGGGGTGGCGAACAAGCTCAGCGGGTACACGGCCGACGAGGAGCGGCTGCTCACCACCTTCGCCAACCAGGTGGCGGTGGCGATCGAGAACGCGCGCCTTTACGAGGACCAGCGGCGGATGATCGACGAGCTGGAGCAGCTGCACCGCGACCTGAGCCAGGCCGAGCGCGAGCAGGTGTTACGCCAGGAGCGGGAGCGGATCGCCGCCGAGCTTCACGACCGGATCGAGCAGGCCATCTTCACGCTCGGTCTGAAGGTCAACGCGATCCTGGAGCAGGAGCCCGTGACGGATGGGATCGCGACAGACCTGGGCGAGGTCCGCCAGCTCGCGATCCACACGTCGGAGGCGGTGCGGGAAGCGATCTTTGCCCTATCTCTGCCCCGGTCCGCCGCCGGCGGCCTGCCTTCGGAGCTGAGGCGCCTGGTGCGGGAGACAGGCGCATCCGAGACGATCGAGGCCGACCTCGTCGTGAGCGGCAAGCCTCTCGCGCTCAGCACGGAGTCGGCGCACACCCTGTTCGTCCTGGCTCGAGAAGCCCTGGCCAACGTGGCGCGACACGCGAGGGCCAGACGTGTGCTGGTGAGCCTCCGTTATTCCGAGGAGCAAATCGACCTCGTCATCCAGGACGATGGTGTTGGCGCCTCTGAGCAGGTGCTCCAGCACTACCAGGAGAGCAGCACGCACTTCGGTTTGAAGCAGAGCCGCCGCCAGGTCGAAGCGCTGGGCGGCACCTTCGAGGTGCACAACGGCGAGGAGAGCGGGCTGGCGATCCGCGCCAGGGTGCCCGCGCATGCCTGAGGCGGTGGCCGTGATCCGGGTCATGCTCGTGGATGACCACGAGATGGTCCGCGAAGGCCTGATGGCGATGCTCCTGCCGGAGCCCGACATCGAGGTCGTGGCTCAGACCGGCTTCGGAGCCGCCGTGGCCGACCTGGTCGAAACCACAAAGCCGGACATCGTTCTGCTCGACGCTCGCCTACCCGACACCAGCGGCGTCGAGGTGTGTCGAAGGCTTGGTGTTTCGCATCCCGACGTTGCCGTTGTGATCCTGACGACCTATACAGACCCCGATCTCGTCGAGGAGTGCATCCAGGCAGGCGCTCGCGGGTACGTGGTCAAGGACGTCGAGCAGTTCAGCTTGAAGGAGAGCATTAGGGCCGTGTATCGAGGCCAGGCGGTGCTGGCGCCCCAGGTGGCCGGCCAGGTCATCGAGCAGGCACGAACCCGGCCGCAGGCGCGTTCGCGGCGGGCCGAGCTGAGCGAGTCGCAGGTGGCGATCCTCCGCCTGATCAGCCGCGGCCACTCCAATCGCGAGATCGCCGCCGAGGTGCATCTGAGCGAGAACACCGTGAAGAGCCACATCCAGGAGATCTTCCGCAAGCTGGGGGTGCGCAACCGGGTGGAGGCCGCGATCCTGGCCGGGAAGTCTGGCTGGCTCTGAGCGTCACGCCGAATCACCCGAACGGGTGGTCAGATTCGCCCTCATGGGTGATGACCGGTGGGACTGGCGGTGGTTTCGTGTGTTGTGACCGATCTAAGCGGGCGTGGTTTCGCGTGTTGCGGAGGGTTGATGCATGTTTCCTGCCGCCTTTGACTACCGAGCTCCCACCTCACTCGAGGAAGCGCTAGGGCTGCTGGCCGAGCGTGGCGATGACGCCAAGATCATGGCCGGCGGCCAGAGCCTCATTCCGCTCCTCAAGCTTCGATTCGCCCAGCCGGCCCTGGTCATCGACATCGGCCGCCTGCCCTCGATGGCCGGCATCGCCCGGCACAACGGCCACCTCACCATCGGCGCCCTCGCGCGCCACGTGGACATCGAGCGAAACGCCGACCTGCCGAAGCTCTGCCCAATCCTGGTCGACACGGTGCACTGGATCTCCGATCCCCTCGTCCGCAACCGCGGCACGATGGCGGGCTCGGTGTGTCACGCGGATCCATCGGGCGACTGGGGCTCCGTGATGCTGGCCCTCGATGCCAATATCGTCGCCCGCTCGAAATCCGGCGAGCGCGTGATTCCGGCCGCCAGTTTTTTCCAGGGGCCTTTCACCACCGCTTTGAAGCCGGACGAGATAGTGACCGAGATTCGCATTCCGATGCCCAAGGGTCCGGCCGGCGGCGCGTACAACAAGCTCGAGCGGAAAGTCGGGGACTTCGCGACAGTCGCCGTGGCTGTGCACGTGGAGCTCAGTGGCGGCAAGATCGCCAAGGCGGGCATCGGGCTGACGGCGGTCGGCGAGACCAACATCAAAGCTGCGGCTGCGGAGAAGGCGCTGGCCGGGCACGAACCGACTGACGAGCTGATCGCCGAGGCTGCGCGCCTTGCGTCCGAAGCGGCGCATCCGAAGGACGACATCCGCGGCACGGCCGCATATAAGAAGGACGTGGTTCGCGTTTACGTTCAGCGCGGCCTCAAGACAGCTCTGGGTCGAGCCAAGGAGTCGAAATCATGAAGGTGTCGATGACCGTCAACGGCAAGGAGCGAGTCGGCGACATCGAGCCGCGCGTCCTCCTCGTCGACTTCATCAGGACCAACCTGGGCCTGACCGGTACCCATATTGGCTGCGATACGAGCAGCTGCGGCGCGTGCACGGTGCTGGTGGACGGCGATCCCGTCAAGTCATGCACTCTCCTTGCCGTGCAGGTCGATGGACGCGAGGTCAAGACGATCGAAGGCATTGCGGGCACCGGCGCGCTGGCGCCGATTCAGGTCGGCTTCCACGAGGAACACGGCCTGCAGTGCGGCTTTTGCACCCCCGGGATGATGCTGATCGGCGAAGAGCTGCTGACGCGCATTCCCAATCCCACGGACGAGCAGATCCGGTGGGCGATCAGCGGCAACATCTGCCGCTGCACCGGGTATACGAACATCGTCAAAGCGATCCAGCATGCGGCCAAGCTGACCTCGGACGCGAAAGCGCCTGCGGCCGCGATGGCGGGAGGTGCCGAATGAGCTCGACGCTGCACATGCACGGCGGCATCGGCGAGTCGATCAAGCGCAAGGAAGACGCTCGGTTCCTGCGCGGCCAGGGCCACTTCCTGGACGATTTCGTGCTGCCGAGGATGACCCACATGGCGATCCTGCGCAGCCCTCACGCGCACGCGCGCGTCAAGTCGATAGACACCACCGCGGCCTCGGCGAAGCCTGGCGTCATCGCGGTCGTCACCGGTGAGCTCATGGCCCAGCACAAGCTGGCCTGGATGCCCACCATGAGCGGCGACACCCAGGCGGTGCTGGCCACCGACAAGGTCCGCTTCCAGGGCCAGGAGGTCGCGGCGGTCATCGCCGAGACCAAGTACCAGGCCGAGGACGCGCGCGACCTCATCGAGGTCGACTACGAGATCCTCCAGGCGATCACCAGCCCGGAGCAGGCAAAGCAGTCGGGATCCGCCCTGATCCGCGACGACAAAGAGGGCCAGAAGGACAACCACATCTACCACTGGGAATCCGGCGACAAGGCGGGGACGCAGGCCGCTTTCGCCAAGGCTCACAAGGTCGTGCGGCTCAACACGTTCTACCCGCGCTGCCATCCGGCTCCGCTCGAGACGTGCGGTTGCATCGCCGACGTCGACGGCGTCACCGGCAAGGCGACCATCTACATGACGAGCCAGGCGCCGCACGCCATCCGCACGGTCTTTGCGCTCGTGGCCGGCATTCCCGAGCACCAGATCCGGATCATCTCGCCGGACATCGGGGGCGGCTTTGGGAACAAGGTGCCCGTCTATCCCGGCTACGTGGTCGCGACCGCCGCGAGTCTCCTGCTCGGGCGGCCTGTCAAGTGGGTCGAGGACCGCACCGAGAACCTGATCTCGACCGGGTTCGCGCGCGACTATCACATGACAGGCGACCTTGCGCTCGACGAGAACGGCAAGATGACGGCCCTCCGCGTCCACCTCGACAGCGACAACGGGGCGTTCTTCGCCGACGCTCAGCCGTCGAAGTTCAAGGCCGGCCTCTTCCACATCGTGACCGGCTCTTACGACATCCCCACCGCGCACGTGACCGCGGACGGCTACTACACGAACAAGGCACCGGGCGGCGTCGCCTACCGCTGTTCGTTCCGCGTCACCGAGGCCAGCTACCTGATCGAGCGGCTGGTGAGCAACGCGGCCATGGAGATCGGCATGGACCAGGCCGAGATCCGGACCAAGAACTTCATCAAGCCCGAGCAGTTCCCGTACACGTCGGCGACGGGCTGGATCTACGACAGCGGGGACTATCCGAAGGCGATGGACGTGGCGCTGAAGCAGCTTGGCTA
>DATCPW010000163.1:0-4839 GCA_036569865.1 Candidatus Dormiibacterota bacterium | reverse complement strand
TTTTTCGTGCGCTTCCCACCAGGCAGCAGCCTCCTCCGTCCCCAGGGGTTCGGAATCGATGGTGGCGAACGTCTGGTTCACCGCCCAGTTGTAGATTCCGACAACCGCCTTCAGGTCATCCCGGGTAGCCGGCCGGATGCTGAAGGTGGTCTTCGCCGCCCTTACCAAGGCCTCATTGGAACACGAAAGGCTGCTTTCTGCACGCCGGCACCCAACCCTGTTGCGGTCTGCGCTACGCGCCTACGCATCTACGATCCGCACGCTCCGTTTCTCGGCGTTTCCGCTGGGGGCCTCATGTCGCAGACATGGGAGGGGCCCCTCGATCACCGAACCGATCGGCCGTCCTTCCGCCGGCAACCCGGTCTGATACGTTCGCGGGGTGAATTTGACCCATTGGCGCCAAACCCCGTGAAGACTGCCCGCCGGCCCAATATGAAGACCTCGCTCCCGGGCCCAAAGGCGGCCGAGCTGATCGCGAGGGACGCCAAGGCGATGTCCCCCAGCTTCACCCGCGCCTACCCCTTCGTGATGGATCGCGGAGAAGGCTGCTGGGCGACCGACGTCGACGGCAACACCTTCCTCGACTTCACGGCCGGCATCGCCGTTAACACCACCGGCTTCTCCCACCCCAAGGTCGTGGCGGCCATCGAGGAGCAGGCAAGGCGATTCCTCCACATGTCGGGGACCGACTTCTACTACCGCTCAGAGATCGAGCTGGCCGAGCGCCTCGAGGCCAAGATCCTCCCGGGCACTCCGGCCAAGGTTTTCTTCACCAACTCTGGCGCCGAGGCGATCGAAGGGGCCATGAAGCTCGCGCGCTATGCCACGGGCAGGCCGAGCTACGTGGCGTTCATCGGAGGGTTTCACGGCCGCACTTTCGGTGCGCTGTCCCTGACTGCCTCCAAAGCGAGCCAGCGCCGCCGGTTTGCGCCCCTGCTCTCATCCGTCTTTCACGCTCCATATCCCTCCATTTCGCGAGGAGTGACCACCGACGATTCGTTGGCGCGCCTCGAGGAGCTGTTCAGCACCGTGGCTCCGCCGGAAAGCGTCGCGGCGGTCTTCGTCGAGCCGATCCAGGGCGAGGGCGGCTACCTTGTGCCGCCAGACGATTTCCTTCCACGCCTTAGAGAGCTGACTCTCAAGCACGGGATCCTGTTGGTCGCCGACGAGGTCCAGTGCGGTATGGGCCGAACCGGCCAGCTCCTGGCGGTCGAGCACTGGAAGGTGGAGCCCGACATCGTCTGTCTGGCCAAAGGCATTGCCTCGGGGCTGCCGCTCGGCGCGTTCATCGCGCGGGCCGAGCAAATGAGCTGGCCCCCCGGCTCGCACGGCAGCACTTTCGGTGGCAATCCCGTTGCTTGCGCCGCCGGCCTCGCCACCCTCGACCTGCTCGAAGAGGGCCTGATGGCCAATGCATCAAAAGTCGGCGCGCAGCTCCAGGACGGGCTGCGGGAGATCGCACAGACGCACGATCAGGTAACGGACGTCCGCGGCCTTGGGCTGATGGTCGCTCTGGAGCTGAAGACAGCGGAGCTGGCCGCGCAGCTCGTCCAGAACGCATTCGAGCGTGGGTTGCTGCTGCTCACGGCAGGCGCGCGCGCCGTCCGGATCAGTCCGCCGCTGATCCTCGATCACGAAGAGGCCGCCACAGGCCTGGAGATCATCGCCTCAGCGCTGGACTAGGTCGACTACCCGAATCTCGCGTGGAGCTTGGCGATCGCCGCCGCCGACACAAGGTCAGCGACGACCTCGGTTGCGGTATCGGCTGACCTGTCATCAGCGGCCAGCCTCGACCAGGCCTTCGAGCGTTGATCGTCGATGACCGTGACGAGCGCCTCCACCTGAGCCTCAAGCACAGGCCGCGAAACGTCGGCGGCGAGGTCAGTGGAGTCCGCAAGCCAGCCTGAGAGCTGCGCCACTGAGGCGTCGGACAGCGCGCTCAAAGCGCCCTGCTTTTGCGCTGCCGCGGACGTCGATGCGTAGCCCATCGTTGCTGAGTTGCCGGCGACCCACACCTGATCGAATCGCGTCGCAACCGAAGCGCCGAAGAGGTCGGTGAACGTGGCGTCGAGGACGTTGGCGTTCTCGGCAAGAGCGCGGCTCGCAGCGGCCTGCTCCAC
This sequence comes from Candidatus Dormiibacterota bacterium, assembly GCA_036569865.1. Lineage (GTDB taxonomy): Bacteria > Chloroflexota > Dormibacteria > Dormibacterales > Dormibacteraceae > Palsa-872. The sequence continues at coordinate 2,719 of DATCPW010000163.1, read as the reverse complement.
CGAGCGGCCGCCGACGATGGCGCTGGTCCTCATCGTTCCGAGGTAGGAATGCTCCTGCCAATTGAGGTTCAGGGACACGCGCAGATTTGCAGCCGGACTCGTGGCATTCCCTGGAAATTTGTCGGGAAACTTTCCGGTGATTCCCGGTGCGACCGTGTCGCCGACCTCGGCGGCGTGTGAGTACAACGAGCGGATGTCGTCGTAGAGCCTTGAATAGCTCTGCATGAACCGGTCGTTGAGCATCTGCCTCATCTCGAGCATGTTTCGTGTCAAAAGCAAAACGATCTGGTTGGTCGGGATCTGGGTCAAATCGCTGAGGAACTGGGAGAACTGCGGGACAAAGGTTCCGGCGAGGCCCGCGATTGCGCGGTCGGACTTGGCTTTGTCGTGCGTGACGAGGCCGATCGTATAGGTCACGAGATCATCGTTCTGCCCGCTCCAGATCTGCTCGAAGCGGGTCGCCACAGTGTCACCCAGGGCCGAGCGCACCAACTCCGTGAGGTCGGCGCCATTCGTGGTGAGCAAGTGCAGGTAGCTCGTGTACTCCGCTTGCCTGGCCGGTGCCGAAGACTCCTTGGCGATGATGATCACGTGCTCGCCCAGCAGGAGGTCGAGCCGGGTGCGAAAGTCCGCAGCCTTCGATTCCGCGGAGTTCGTTGCTATGGGGCTGGGGGACGCAACGAGCGTGGGCGTTGCCGCCGATTGCGGCGTGGCCGTACAGCCGACGAACGCGAGCGCGGCGACCGCCGCCAAGGTCCTCAAAGCACCGCCATCCTAAGCGGCTAGGATCAGGCCACCTTGCCTGAGTGGTTGCTGGTCGACGGATCGAGCTTGATCTTTCGCGCCTTCTACGGCGTGCCGCAAACGACGCGAGCGCCGGATGGCACGCTGGTCAACGCGGTGCGGGGAACTCTGGAAACCCTCGCCCGGCTCATCACCGAGCGACGGCCGAAACGATTGGCGCTGGCTACGGACGAGGACTGGCGGCCCGATTGGAGAGTGGAGCTGCTGCCCAGCTACAAGGAGCACAGGACGGCCGAGCCGGTACCTCCGCTGCTGGAACCGCAGATGCCGGTGGTCATGGAATGCCTCCATGCGGTCGGTATCGACGCGCTGGGCGTGCCGGACTACGAAGCGGAAGATGTCATCGCCTCGCTGGTGGCGCGGGTGGAGACTCCAATCGAGATTTACAGCGGCGACCGAGACCTGTTCAGCCTGATCAAGGACCGCATCGTCATCGTCCTGTATCCGGAGAAGACAGGCCTGGCGGAGGTTGACGAGGCCGAGGTGGCGCGCCGCTACTCGATCCCCGGCCGCGGCTACGCCGACTTCGCGATCCTGCGTGGCGATCCATCGGACGGCCTGCCTGGGGTTGCCGGCGTCGGGCCCAAGAAAGCCGCCGACCTGGTGCGGCGGTACGGCTCGGTCAGCGCGATGCTCGAGGCGGGGATCTTCCGCGAATCGGATGCCGACTACCTGAGAAAGGCGGGCCGCATCGTGCCACCGGTCACCGACCTCGAGATCGAGGTGCCGCGCGGCCGGCGCGATCGGTATCCCGACGACCCGGCGCGTGTGGAGGAGCTCGGCAAGCAATATGGCATCACGAGCTCGTTCCAGAGGTTGCTCAACGCGCTGGCGTTGATGTAGGCAACGGCACGTGGACCCCGGGCTGTGTGCATCCTGCAAGCACTCGCGAACGGTGACCGCGGCGCGCAGCACCTTCTGGATGTGCGAGCGCTCCAAGACCGATGCATCTTTTCCGCGGTATCCGCCCCTACCTGTCTTGCAGTGTCGCGGCTATGAACCGCTCGCCGTCAAGGAGCCTGAGCGGCCTGCACCCTGATCAATGCCATCGGCTTGCCGGGGCCTCCTGCGAACGTCGACGCAGCGTGCGTCCCGGCCATCGATACCTCGGCGATCATCCCTGTGTCGTTGACCGCGTAGAGCTCGTCGCCGTTCGGGCTCAAAGCGAGGCTCCATACCGTCCAGCTGGTGAGCTGACGGCCGGTAACGTGAAGGGTGTCGGTATCGATCCAGATGACTCCGGTGGCGCCGCTTGTCACCAGCGTCCGTCCATCTGGGGTCACCACCGCTCCATTGGCGCCGAACCCTTTGGCCTCCACGCCCTGGATGAGGCTCGCGGTCTGCCGGGGTGCAGCGATGTGGACGGTCCTTGTGAGGTTGGGGGCGCCATTGCTGGAATCGAGGTCGGCAATCAGACCCATTGCGCCGTTGGTCGCGTACAGGTGAGAGCCGTCGGCGCTCAGCGCGAGCGCCCAATGAAAGCCATCCTCGCTCGATGCGTAACCGGGGCCTGGCAGGTCGAGGCAGAACGCGATGGGTCCGTCGAGGCTGAGCGCGTGGATGAACGCGCCCTGGTTCTTGCGGATGTACAGGCTGTAGAGCCAATGGCCGTCACGGGAAGCAACTCCCGAGACCTTCAACCCGGCCATCGCGGTGTTGCCATCGGTCTTGTCGAACACGATCGTCGGGTCCAGGTGTCCGGTGGCGACGTTGAACATGCGCACGTGGTAGCTGTCGCTCGACAGGTACTGGATCATGTAGACGCGCTGGCCGTCGTTGCTGACCGCGTCGAACTCGAACTGTCCGGCCAAATCGATTTGCTTCGAAGGATTCGCGTAGGACGTGTCCACCAACAGGAAATGAGTGGCGATTGGCGGCGCCGTGTTATTCGGTGCGTCGAAGGCTTCGAGCACCA
>DATCPW010000162.1:0-2777 GCA_036569865.1 Candidatus Dormiibacterota bacterium | reverse complement strand
TCGGCCCCACCACGCTCGAGTTCTATACCAAGACCGCGATTCTCGCGAGCCTGGTCATTGCATGCGCTCTCCGTTTCGCGCTGGTCGCCTTCCTGGCTCCGTTCCTGGCCGAGGGAGGTGGGCTCCGGTGGATGCTCGGAGGCTTCAGATGGCAGGTGCCTGCAGCCCTCGCGGTCGCCGTGCTCTGCGTCGGCGCCCTCCCGGTGGCGGCAGACATCTCGACCACCAGCCCGACGCCTTTTGCGGAGCTCCCGGACGGCTCGACGCCGAAGGTGCCACTGACAGTGGGCAGCGGGCCCGCCACAGCCGAGTGGGTCTCCACTGCCGCAGGCGTCGCCCTGCCACCCCCAGGCGGGACGGTGCCGGCATCCGCGTCCGCCCGCGTTTGGCTGCTCCCGGCGATACCGACCATGAGCGTCGGGGCCAACGTGCGCAACTTTGACCCCTCAATTAACTCGAAGACCGCGGCCACGATGGCTCACGACGTGGTGCTCGACCTCATCATCGAGTCCGAGGCAAGGCGCGCCCACGACCTGAAGCTCGCAAGCAGCGGTGCCTCAGACGATGCCCTGACGGAGTTCACAGATGTGATCAAGCAGGACATCGCGGCCAAGAGGTTCGTCCAGAAGACCTACACGTTCGACCAGCTCAGCCTTCAGCTGTTCTTGCCGAAGTTCGCCACTCAAGCCCCGCTCCTTGAAGGGATCTCCCTCCACGGAACGGCCACCCTCACGACGCGCGATGCATCCGGCAACGTACTTTCGAGGACAACTTCGACGTATGCCAAGACCTGGGGATTGGGTGGGACCCCGCAGGACATCACCGGCGATCCGGGAGCAGGCAGCTACCGGGTGATCCAGGTCGACTACACCGGCTTGACCCCCGCTCCCTAGCGCGAGCGCCGGCCTGGGCTTACTTCTCGTCCCGTGTTACCGCGCGTGGGACGCCGGCCGGTTCGTAGACTGGCGGCGGCTCGATGCCGAACGTGTCGGCGAGGCGCACGAACAGGCTGAACAGCGCGGCCTCGTATGCGGCCTCGGCTATCTGCTCGTCGGTCCAGCCAACGTCGCGCAGGCCCTGGACCTGCTCATCGGTGACCCGATAGGCGGCCTTGGAGATGGTGCCGGCGAACTCCAGCAGCAGACGCTCAGGCGGGTCAAGGTTGGCAGCATCGAGGTCTCCGTCTCGTAACGCATCCGCCACCCCCTCGAACTCTCTGCCCTGCAACTGCAGGAACCACGTGTGGGAGCTGAGTCAATACCTGCAGCGGTTGAGGGCCGAAACGTACGAGGCGATCATCTCGTGCTGGGCGCGCGTGAGGGCGCCATCGCTGAAGTGCATGCGCGACGCGGCCTGGATGCCGGCCAGGAAGTCCGGCCGGAGGCTCATCGTCTTGAGGATCGCGGCGACGGTGCCGCTCGGGCTCACCGACTTGGCTTGCGCGTAGACCTCCGCCAGGGGGCCGTCTGCGTCCGACTCCTCGACCATCCTGATTCGGGCCACGACATTATTAACGGCTGCTTGCCGGAAAAGTGTCGGAGGTCACCGGCCCAAACGAACTTCGGTTAGGGGCCCGGGCCCCTAGCCGGCAGGCAGAGTGGCGCGCACGCTCGTGCCGAGATCCGGCTTTGATTGGACAGAAAGTAAACCGCCGAGGAGCTGGGCCCTCTCGCGCATGCCCAACAAACCGAGGGAAGTTGAATTTGACTGCGTCTGATTCACATCGAATCCGATGCCATCGTCGCGAATCTCGATCCCAAGGCTCTTGTTGCCAAAGTTCACCGTGAGCTTCACCGCTCGTGCGGCCGCGTGCCTCTCAACGTTGTGGAGCGCCTGCTGAGCAATACGGTACGCACCGAGCTCGACGCCTGGATCGAGGCGTCGGACCTCTCCAATCACGTCGAAGGAAACGTCGAGCGCGTTGCGCTCGCCGAATTCCTGCGTCAGCCGCCGCAATGCGGGAATCAGACCGAGTTCGTCAAGCCCTGGGGGGCGCAGGCCGCGCGCTATGTCACGAAGGTTCTTGATCGTGACGGCCAGGACTCCATCGCTTTCTCGCAAGTCACCGATGATCGCCGGCGCCTCTCCGTCCGCGGCGTCTTCGACTCGCCTGTAGAGCTGGATCAGGTCCTGCAAGGGCTCGTCGTGGATCTCTTGGCCGATGCGCCGACGTTCTTCTTCCTGGGCCAGCAGAATGTTCGCCGCGTATGCGGTCATGCGCTGAGCTTCTCGACGCGAGGCCATGCGCTCGCGCTCGACCCGTTGGCCCACAAAGATTGCGACGGCATCGATGATCGCGAGCTGGGTTCCATCGATCCAATGGTGCTCGGCCTTGTCGATCACCACGAAGTCCGGCAGAGTGAGCACGGTGACCCACACGGCGGTGGCGAAAGACCCGGTAATCCCGAAGTTCAGGGCGGCATAGATGATCGGCACCATGAAGAGCGCCACCGTTGCGAAACCGGGCACGCCGATGGGCGTGATGAAGTTCGTGGTGTCGGCCAGCTCGTGGCCGACGGCGATGGCAACGACCAGTCCCTGGACCAGCCAGAAGCGGCGGTCGCGGATCGGAGGCCGCAACGCCCGCCGGATCAGCTCACGGACGTTGACGACGGGAGCGATGCTCATTCGGACTCGAGGCTGATCAGCCCTCGTGACGCCGCATGCACGACGGCTTCGGTGCGCGAATTCACCCCAAGCTTCGAGTAGATGTTGTTCAGGTGACCCTCAACGGTGCGTTGGCTGATCTGAAGGCGGCCGGCAATCTCCTTGCTCGA
>DATCPW010000161.1:0-8665 GCA_036569865.1 Candidatus Dormiibacterota bacterium | reverse complement strand
TCGGGCAACTGGAAGCCGGGCATCTACAACGGGTTCGCGCCGAGTGGCGGCACGATGAACGGCGGCGTCTACAAGATCATCAACGCCACCAACCTCTCGCTTGGCACCATCACCAATACCATCTACACGCCGTCCGGGACTTCCGATCCGACGGGCGCAGTGGCGATAGTGCTCGACTCGTCGGACACCGCCACGCTCGATATCACCGATGCCAAGCTCAACGGGCTCGACGACCTTTACCCCGTGAACTACACAGGGACTCGCGACCCGATGGGCACCCACAACTTCGTGATCTTCGGCGGGAACGGCCCGACCGGGTTTGCAGGCTCGATGGCGGTGGGTCCGGCCGCGACCACCGACCTGAGTGGCATCATCTACCTGCCCGAGGTCGCCTACAGCAGCAACGGCAACTCGAGCCCGCAGTTCACGGGGTCGGTGATGGTGGCCAGCATGACGGTTACCGGCGGCGGCAACGGCGTGCAGGTATTCCACTGGGTCTGCGGCCTGCAGGCAGTAGCCGGGCAGCCCTGGCAGGGGGGCCTGCTCCGCTAGCAAACAAACCCGGCTGCACTCGACGCCGGTCATTGGGAAGGCGCTAGATTGAGGCCGATGATCCCCAACCTCATCGGCTCCGAGTGGCGCAGCCCTGACGTCAATGACTCCCTACCGATTTACAACCCGGCGACGGGCGAGGTGATCGGCCAGGTCCCGCTATCGGGCGCCAAAGAGGTGGACGCCGCCGTGCAGGCGGCTGTCGCCGCTTACAAGAGCTGGTCGCGCACCGCGCTCATGGAGCGCGTGCGCTTGATGTTCCGCTACAAGGCGCTGCTCGAGGAGCACTTCGAGGATCTGGCTGCCATCATCACGCGGCACCACGGCAAAACCCTCGAGGAGTCGCGTGGCGAGGTACGCCGCGGCATCGAGGTGGTGGACTTTGCCTGCGGCGCGCCGACGCTGCTCCAGGGCCGCACCTTGCGCGACGTTTCGGGTGGAGTCGACCAGGACCTCTACCGTTATCCGGTCGGCGTTTGCGCTGGCATCCCGCCCTTCAACTTCCCGGTGATGATCCCGCTCTGGATGTTCCCGCTCGCGGTCGTGGCCGGTAATACCTTCGTCCTGAAGCCGTCCGAGCGCACTCCCCTCGGGGCGGCGCGCCTGGCCGAGATCTTCCTCGAGGCGGGCTTTCCCGAAGGCGTGCTGAACGTCGTGCATGGAGGCAGCGAGGCGGTCAACGCGCTCCTCGTGCATCCGGGCGTCAACGCGATCTCGTTCGTCGGCTCTGCGCCAGTGGCGCGTCACGTGTACACCACCGCCGCGGCTCACGGCAAGCGGGTCCAGGCTCTAGGGGGAGCGAAGAATCACATTGTCGTGATGCCGGATGCGGATCCGGAGATCGCAATGCCTGCGATCCTCAACTCGGCCTTCGGCAACGCGGGCGAGCGCTGCCTGGCGGGCTCCGTCGCTGTCGCGGTGGGGGAGGCCGCCGAAGGCCTCATCGGCCCACTCGCGAAAGCTGCCGCGAAGATGGTCGTCGGGCCAGGCGACCAGGAAGGCGTGCAGGTCGGGCCGCTGATCCGCGCCGACCACCGCGACCGCGTCGCCGGCTGGGTCGAGAAAGGTGTCGCTGAGGGGGCTGAGCTCCTTGTCGACGGCCGCGGTCAGATGTCTCGGCCAGGTTTCTTCCTTGGCCCGACGATCCTCGACAACGTCACCTCTGAGATGGCGGTCGGTCGCGAGGAGATTTTCGGGCCTGTGCTCTCGGTGGCAAGGGCGGCCACGCTTGACGACGCGATCGCGCAGGCCAATCGGATGTCGCTGGGCAACATGGCCACGATCTTCACGCAGTCGGGGAAGTCAGGACGGGAGTTCCGGGAGCGCGTGGAAGCGGGGATGACGGGCATCAATGTTCCCATCGCACAGCCCTTCGCCTTCTTTCCGTTCAGCGGTTGGAAGGGCTCGTTCTTCGGCGACCTCCATGTCCACGGCACGGACGGGATCGAGTTCTATACAAGGAAGAAAGTCGTCGTAACCCGCTGGTAACGCCTAAACGAACAGCGGCTCTGTCTTCGATCTCTCCAGCAGGCTTTTCATCGCGGCGTCATCAGGCCTCTTCTCGAACCGCCCGGCCGCATCGAGCACCCTCGGCAGCAGGTCTACGTCGCCGACCGTGTTCAAGAAAACGCCGGGCCGTCCCAGCACCCACGAGACAGCGAGGTCGATGTCGGCCTGCTCCTCCAGCGGCTGGTACCACGTCGATCGCGTATGCGTCAGGCCCGACCACGGCCGCAGCGCTATTGACTTGATCGTCTGCACCGCCGTCCCACGCTCCGTGCAAGCGGCGACGAGGGCCTCGAAGTTCTCCGCGTAGTAGGGCGACTGCATGGTCACAAAGTTGTAAGGGAGCAGAACGGAATCGAAGTCGAAGCGCGCGATGCTCCGGCGGTGGTTGGCAGCGATCTGCGCGCCGTGGCCCGTGACTCCGATCCACCGGACCAGGCCCTGCTCGCGCGCCTCGACCGCGGCCTCGATCGCCCCACCCGGGCTGAGGGCGGTGTCCCATTCGATGGGATCGGCGAGGTTGTGCAGCTGCCAGAGGTCGACATGGTCGACACCCAACCGGTCGAGCGATCGATGCAGCTCCTCACGCGCCTGAACGGCCTTGCGCTCATCGGTCTTGGTGGCCAGAAAGAATGAGTCTCGGGCGCCACGCAACCAGGGTTTGACGCGGAGCTCCGCATCGCCGTACGACGCGGCCACGTCGATGTGATTGATCCCATGCTCGAGCAGCACATCGAGCGTGCGGTCGGCCACGTCCTGGCTGACCGATGAAAGGGCGGCGCCGCCGAAGATCACCCGGCTGCTCTGATGTTCGGTGCGCCCGAACCTCGCGCGAGCGATGGCCATCAAGAAAATCTTAGGCGCAAATCGTGGCGCTACGCGTTGAGGGGCCGCCCAGGATGAGGATCAAGCCGGTTCCTGAATGATCGGCGCGCGCCGGCCCGCAGCTCGCAGGCCTGGGAGCGCGGCAAGGGCGAACCCGAAGCCGACGGCGGCCGCCACGAAGAACGGCACACCCAGCCCGAGCGCGAAGAGCGAGCCGCCTATCAACGATCCGATCGCCATTGAGCCGCTCTGGGCCGTACCGACCACCCCCTGCGCCTCGCCTCGCCGGTCTCGCACAGCCTCCATCAAGAACGAATTCATGGCAGGCTCGGTGAACGCCCAAAAGCTGGCCTCGATGACGCCGACCCCGATCACGACCGGGATGAAGTTGACAAACGGATAGATCACCGCCATCAGGGAGCCGAGGGCGACCGAGGTGAACGCGAGCCAGCGCCGGTCCCAGCGGTCGGATGCCCAGCCGGCGAACGGCGTGGCAGCGACGAGCGGCAGCGCAAAAAAGGTGAAAGACAGCCCGATGATGAAGTCGCTCGCGCCGATCTGGCGCATGTAGAGGCTCCAGATCACGTCGTAGATCCCGATCAGCAGGCCGAGGCCGACTGTCATGGTCACGACCGCACGCATCGCCACACCAACGCGCGTCGAGCGCATGAAGACTCGACCGATGCTTACCTCTGCTCGTGGCCGCCGCACCGAGCGGGGAAGCGTCAGCGCCGCCACCAGGGCCGCGGTCGCAAGCGCGCCTCCGGTGACTGCAAACACGGTCCACCGGCCGAACACCGCCAGCACTCCGCCAAGGGCGGGGCCGACGATGAAGCCCGATTGTCGCGCCGCCGAAACCCATCCGTAAGCGCGGCCGAGCTCCTCGGGTGGCACCACGTCGGCAACGGCGGCAATCTCGGCCGGCGCCGCCGCCGCGAAACCGAGGCCCTGCAGGAAGCGAACAGCGACCAGCCATTCGGTTGAAAGAGGCAGGAGAAACATCAGCGATGCGGCCGAAGCCACCAGGAGGCCGACCACCATCATCTCCTTGCGCCCGATCCTCTCCGCCAGCCATCCCGCCGGCCACTGGCCGACCGCCTGAGCGGCAAGCGCCGCTCCGACGATGAGTCCGACGAAGGAGTACGACGCGCCCCGCTCGCGCAGGAACAACGGGAGGATCGGCAGCAGCGACCCGATCCCGGTGCCGGAAACGAAGACCGCGGCAACGATTCCGTAGAGCGCGCCGCGGGGCCGTTTGGTGGAAGGCATCCCGAAAGGTTAAGGGGCCGCCCCTGTCCGACGATAATGGCGCGATGGCAAACGATCGCGCGGACCTTGTCGTGGTCGGAGCCGGCACGGTCGGCGGCTGGGCTTCGTATTTTGCGGCCACCCAGGGTGCTGAGCGAGTCGTGGTCATCGAGCGCGGACGAGCCGGTAGCGGCGCCAGCAGCCGTGCCGCAGGCATTGTGCGTGCGCAGGGCGGAACCCCGACCACAGTCGGGCTTGGTCGCTGGAGCATCGACTTCTATCGCGGCCAGCAGGCTCGGCTGGGAACCGACTCCGGTTTCCGCGAGCTGGGTTATCTGATCTTCGCCGGCACCGATCACGAAGCGCGCGTCGGACGCGAACGCGTGTCCATGCAGCGGTCGGCCGGTCTTGACGTTGAATGGCTGGAGCCGGACGCCGTTGTGAAGCACAATCCCGCGCTGGCGCCTGACAGCTTCGTGGGGGCAAGCTACCTCGCTACTGACGGATGCATCGATCCGCCGCGAAACGTCCTCGCCTACTCGCTCGCGATGCAGCAGGCGGGGGTTCATCTTCGCGAGCACACCACGTTTGTGGGCCTGCGCACGGAGCGGGCCTCCGGCGGCAACAGGCTCACCGGCGTCGAGACCTCTGCCGGGCTCATCGAGACGTCTCGGGCCATCCTCACGGGAGGCCCAACCCTGCGGGAGGTCGGGCGCGCTGCGGGTGTGGAGATTCCCGCGGGCGCGGTGCGTCACCAGGTCGCGGTCACCGAGCCCCATGCGGCCTTCGACGTCGAGCGGCAAGCGATGGGCTTCGACCTCGGCGCGGGCCTCTACTGGCGGCTGGAAGAGGGCGGCCTGCTATTCGGCATGAGCAACCCGGACGAGCCCCCAGGTCCCTCGCGCGAGATCGATTGGCCGTACATGGACGAGATGCGATCGCGGCTCGCGCACTACCTGCCGGTGACCGCGGGCCTGGGACTTCGCAAAGCCTGGGCCGCCACGATCGACTACACGCCAGACCACCAGCCGATCCTCGGACCGGCTTTGATGCGGAACGGCGAGCGGATCGAAGGAGTGACCATCGCTTCCGCGGGAGGCCACGGAATGATGTGGGGTCCAGCGGTCGCGAAGATCGCGGCCGACCTCGCGCTCGAAGGGCGCACCGCGGTGGCCGACGTCACCGATCTCGGCCTCGACCGTTTCGACGAGCAGGGCCGCAGCCGGCTGGCGACAGATCCCATCGCCCTGCCGTTTCCAACGGAGGTTGCTTGGTCAACGCCTACGACGCGATAGCCACAGTGAACTCATGAGCTCAAAAGCTGCGCCCATCGATCCGCAGCTTCTGCAAGGGTCGCTCGCAGATTTCCGGCAGAGCTACACGCTTCCCGGCAAGGCGTACACGTCGCCGGAGCTTTTCGCCTGGGAGATGCGGGAGTTCTTCGAGCCCTCGTGGGTTTGCCTGGGTCGCACCGAAGGCCTCATGCGGCCGGGCATGCGGCGCGCAGTAAAGGTGGGCGGCGAGTCGATCTTGCTAACGCGCGACGACGCGGGCCCGCTGCGCGGCTTCTTCAACATCTGCAGGCATCGCGGCCACGAGCTGCTGCCAGTCGGAGCCTCGGCGGAAGGTCCTTTGATCCAGTGCCCGTACCACGGATGGACGTACAGGCAGGATGGATCGCTCAAATCGGCGCCGCAGCTCGGATTACGGCCGGGATTTCAGGTGACTGAGCACCGATTGACATCAGTCCGAGTGGACGAGTGGGAGGGCTGGGCATTCGTCAACGTGTCGGGCGACGCTCGTCCGCTGAAAGAGCACCTCGGAAATCTGGCCGAGATCATCGGTGCGTGGGCGCCGCGCGACATGGTCGAGGTGTCGCGGATGGAGTATGTCGTCGAAGCCAACTGGAAGATCCTCCACGAGAACTACCAGGAGTGCTACCACTGCTCCGAGATTCACCCCGAGCTGTGCCGCGTCAGCCCGCCGTCAAGCGGGCTCAACATGGATGCGACAGGCATGTGGATCGGGGGCTGGATGGAGCTGATGGAAGACGCTGAGACGATGTCGCTGAACGGACGGGGCGGCGCGCCGAAGCTGCCAGGACTTTCCGCAGAGCAGCAGAACCGCGTCTATTACCTCGCCCTGTTCCCCAATCTGCTTGTCAGCCCGCATCCAGATTTTGTGTTGAGCCACCGCCTGGAACCGATTTCCCCAACTCGGACGCTGGTCGAATGCCGAACGTTGTTTCCTCGCGCCGTGGCTGAGCGCGACGGTTTCGACGGATCGTATGCGGGCGATTTCTGGGACGTCACCAATCGTCAGGACTGGGCTGCATGCGAATCTGTGCAGAGGTCGGCGGCGTCAAGGGGATTCAAGCCAGGTCCCATCTCCGAGATGGAGGAATCGGTTTTCCAGTTCTTCAACATGATCGCCGCCGGTTACGTGGACGGTCACATCAGCCCGCCGAAGAACCCAACCGTACTGGCCAAGCCGAAGCGATGAAAACGGTGGGTAGCGGTTCATTTCAGGTCGCAGAGCTGGCTGACATGGTTGCGCAGGCGCGCGCAGCCGATGGATATGCCGGCGAGGTATTGCGCAGCGATCTGCTGAGCGTCGGGCTGTACCTACTGCAGGCCGGCGCCACCGATGACCAGAGCCCACACAACGAAGACGAGGTGTATTACGCGATCAGCGGCCGCGCCAAGCTTCGGGTTGGCGAGCAAGACCATGCGGTCCAACCGGGCACGCTCCTTTTCGTGCCGGCGTTGGCGGTGCATTTATTTCACGACATCGAGGAGGAGCTCGTCCTGGTGGTCTTCTGGGCTCCGCCCGAGAAGTCGGTTCAACCAAAAAGGCCTCCTCGCAGCTGACCGAGCTGCGCGACGCCGTTGAGGCCAGGCTTCGGCGCTTCGAGCGCGTCTCGGCGCACGCGCCTCTCGTTTCGGCGGCGGTGGCGATCGTCCTTCTCGAAGATGGCGATGGCGATGCCTGCATTCCTTTATTTCTCAGGCCCGCCGGGCTGGCCAGCCATCCTGGGCAGTTCGCACTGCCAGGGGGAAAGCTGTACAGCGGCGAGCGCGCGGAAGCCGGCGCGCTTCGTGAGCTCAGCGAGGAGCTTGGCCTCACGGCCGGCGCCGACGCGATCCTCGGATTGCTCGACGATTACGACACGCGATCCGGCTTCACGATCACGCCCGTCGTGATGTGGAGCGGCTCAGCGCCCGCCGAGCTGCACCCGTCCGCCGCCGAGGTGGCCGAGCTCTTTCTGCTGAAGCTGGCAGACCTGCGCTCGGCGGTGGGAAGCGCGAAGCGGGGCACGTCGCGTGCGTTTTGCCTCGAGCTTCCGTGGGGTGCGGTCTACGCCCCGACCGCCGCGATCCTGTATCAATTCAGCGATGTCGCTCTGGATGGGCGCGCCACGCGCGTGAACGACTTCTACCAGCCGCCATTCGCCCGCCGCTGACGCCACGCCCGTCTGCGTACCCCGTTCGGGTATCGTTGGCTGTCGTGGGGATCGTTTTGACTCGCCGCCTGGCGGTTGACCTGGGACGCTGCGCTTCAGCGATCTGTACGGGCTAAGACCGCACCCTTTCTCGGCTGCGTTCGACCCCCTGTGTGCTCGCCTCGTCTGCGGGCATTGCCATATCGAATCTGATTCTTTGGAGGTTCAAACAAATGAGCGTTACTGATGAGCTGCTTCGGAACAACGAGAGCTACGCCACGTCATTCACCAAGGGCGACCTGGCGCTTCCGCCGGCCAAGAAGGTCGCTGTGCTTGCATGCATGGACGCACGATTGGATGTCCACAAGATCCTTGGCCTGCACGAAGGCGAGGCGCATGTCATCCGCAACGCGGGCGGGGTGGCGACGGATGACGCGATTCGGTCGCTGACGATCTCGCAGCGCCTCCTCGGCACGACCGAGATCATCCTGATCCACCATACGGACTGCGGCATGGTCACGTTCAAGGACGACGACCTCAAGGCCACGATCGAGAAGGAGGTCGGCATCCGGCCCGCGTTCGCTCTGGAGGCATTCCCCAACGCTGAGGGCGACGTCAAGCAGTCGATCGCGCGCATCGAGGCCAGCCCGTTCATTCCCAACAAGAAGAGCGTTCGCGGATTCGTCTACGACGTCAAGAGCGGCCGCTTGAACGAGGTTCGCGCTACCGCCGGAGTTCGGTAAGCGTCAGGCAGGTGGGCGCCCGGTCTGCGGGCGCCCACTCACGAGGCGAGTCACCTCTCACTTAATGTGAGAGGTGTGGCCAACGTCGAGCGGTACGCCCCAGGTGAGACTGCCACGCATTTCGACCCTGGAGACTTCATTCTGTCCCATCGGCTTCGCCCTATCGCCGGCCTTATCAGCTTTGCCCAGAAGGTGAGGTTCCGCGGCTCTGATGCCGTCTACGCGCACTGGAGCCATTGCGCCTTGATAGTGGCCGAGGATGGCGCCCTGGTCGAGGCTGAGAGCCTTGGGGTCGAGCGCAGCCCGATCTCCAAATATCAGTCCAGGGAGTACCACCTCGTGAGGCTCG
>DATCPW010000160.1:0-3827 GCA_036569865.1 Candidatus Dormiibacterota bacterium | reverse complement strand
ATGCTGAGCGAACGCGACCCGGTTCAGCTGCTGGCTGCCCTTCGCAAGGTGAATCCCGACGCCGTCGTCTTCACCGAGCCCGGCAGCGCGGGCGGGCAGGCCATCGCGGCAGCCCAGCTGGCGGACCTCTACGGTCCAGGCGCGCAGGCGGCAACCCCCGCTTTCGGGGCGCTCGAGCGGGCCCGGGAGCTGGCCGGCAGGGACGGCAACGTACTGGTGTGCGGTTCGCTCTACCTGGTCGGCGAGATCCTGGCCCAGACCTCACAGATCAGCGGACGCTGAGCCTCGTGGTCTGCTAGTAATGGAGCCGCATGCAATCCCCCGGCACTCAGACCTTTTTTCGTGGCAGCGACCGAATCCTCGGTGGCGTTTGCTCGGGTCTGGCGGAAGGCTTCCACGTCGAGGTGCTCTGGGTCCGACTGGCTTTCGTCGTTCTCGCTTTCATAAATGGCGTCGGGTTGCTGCTGTATGTCGTGCTCTGGGTGCTCATGCCTGAGCGAGGCGGCTATCAACCTCCAGCCCAAAACGTGTTCGAGTCGATGGGAGCCGACATCAAGCGCGCCTGGGCTGACCTGAGAACCCAATTCGGATCGGGTCCGACCGCGCCCGCGTCTCCCGTAGCCACCGCGGCCGCAGCGCCGCCGTCGGCCGGTGTCGTAAACGAGGCTCCGACGCCGGCGCCGCCGATGGGGCCGCAACCAGTCACCCGTACCCCAACCTTCATCTTCGGCGCGATCCTGGTCGTGCTCGGGATCGCGTTCCTCGCTGCCAACAGCGGTATCGCCTGGACCGTCATATTGCCGGCGGCGTTGATCGCGCTGGGGATCGCGCTCCTCGTCAGGAACCTGGAGAAAAAGGCCTAGCCTCAGCAGCCCGCCGTCTGCTGCATCACCAGCGGAGGCGTATGAGCCGGCGAAGGTCGACCTTCCATTCCCGTTTTGGCGCGCGGAAGAAACGTACGCAGAGGAATGCGCAGCCGAGGATCATCGGAAGCAGCAAGACAAAGCCCATGAGCGCCCACAACCCACCTGCGCTCAACGCCACGCCGGCGACCAGCGCCGCCGCGATCAACAGGCCGACCACCCCGACGAGCAGCTCGGTCGCCGACCGGATCTGGACAGCGGGCGCCCTGTCACCCGGCGCCGGCGCCCTGGGCCGGGGCCTGGCGCCCGAGACCCAGGTGTAGAGAACCAGGCTGACGCCCACCAGCCCCGCCAGGAGCGTGATCACCTCGGCCAACAAACCCTCTCGGGTGTCGGCGACGCGTCCGCCGGCGATGAAGGCGACGCCGATCAGCGCTGCCCCGATAACCAGGGCCAGCCATCGCACGCTACTGGTTGGCGGCGACGATGCTTGCCCGCAGGCGTCTCATGCCTTTGAGCCACCTGTCGTAGTCGGACGCTCTCCTGCCGAAGTACTCGGCGACCTCAGGGTGCGGGAGTATGAGGAACCTCTCTTCGTAGATACCCTGTAGGACCGTGTCGGCGACCTGGTCGGGCTCGAGCGCGGTTGCAGTGAGGAAGTCGAGGCCCCGCCTGCGCTCCATCGCCAGCATGTCGGTCTTCACTCCCAGCGGGCAGAGACACGAGACCCGGATTCCCTGGTCCCCATGGGCGATCGCGAGCCATTCGAAAAATGACAGCGCGGCTGCTTTGGTCACTCCGTAAGGAGCCGCAAACATATGGTTGAGGAGGCCGGCGGCCGACACGGTGCCGACGAGGTAGCCCTCCTTGCGGGCCAGCATCGAAGGCAGCGCATGACGTGCGAGGTACACATGCGCCATCACATTCACTTCCCAGATGCGCTGCCATTCTGAGTTGGCAGTCTCAGGTCCACCATCAACTGCGATGCCCGCGTTTGAGCAGAGGATGTCGATCCGTCCTTTCGCGATGTGAACTTTTTCCACAAGCTGCGCGACGTCTGCTTCATTGGAGACGTCACAACGAATCGCCATGCCACCGATCTCGCGCGCGACGCTCCATGCGTCGTCCGCATCGATGTCCGCAACGACGACGATCTCCGCGCCGGCGGAGGCGAATCTACGCGCGAGAGCTCGACCGATGCCGCGAGCACCGCCGGTCACGACCACGACTCGATCAGCAACTTCCATGACGGCAGCGCGAGTCTACGCCGCACATGAAGGCGACTCTTGGACATTTCAACCTGGTCCTGCCGAGCCATGGTGCTGTCCGGCCAAGTGGCCGCTGCCTGATACCGTCGAGAGTGGGTGAAGAAAATTCCAGAAATAAAAGGAGAGGGTGGTTTTTTCCACCGCCGATACCGCATAGAATCACTCCCCATGGTCGGTGGGGGCCTCGACTACAGCGCGCCATTTCAGCGCGCCATCGAGCTGATTGGCAAGCGCTGGACTGGGGCAGTCGTGAAAGCCTTGATCCCGGCGCCTGCGCGATTCAATCAGCTTCTTGCCGGCATACCCGGCATCAGTGATCGCGTGCTCACCGAGCGCTTGCGCGAGCTGGAGACCGAAGGCCTTGTCGAGCGTCTCGTCGATCCCGGTCCACCGGTCAGGGTGAGCTACCGGCTCACCTCCCGGGGCAGAGCTCTCGAGCCCGTGCTCGCCGCAGTTGCGACCTGGGCAGATAGCTGGCTGACGACAGTCGAGGCTGCGGTCGGCTGAAGCGGCGCGTCGCCTTCCTAGCCCCGGCCACTCGGCTGATAGGCTTTAGCGCAATGCCGATTGGCGACTTCCTGCGCCGGCGGCCTGAAGCACAGGCGTGCCTGGCTTGCGGGTCCCCTCTGCCTCACGGCGCTGTCTTCTGCCCATCGTGCGGAGTGCGCGCCGACGACCCTCAGGCCGAACCCCTGCACATCGTCGATAGGACCACGGGCCTCTTCAACGATCGTTTTGTGCGTCCCGTTCTCGAGGATGAGTTGGCACGGGCGCACCGTTATCAGCGGAATCTCGGGGTCCTGCTCGTCGAGGCGGACGGTACAGGTTCTCCCGAGGAGTCGTTGAAGATGATGGCGGCCGCGCTCGCCGGCACAGTCCGCGACGTTGATACGCCGGGCGTCCTGGGCCGAACCCCACCACAGCTCCTCGCGATCCTGCCGGACACCGATGTCGCGGGCACCGCCCACGCCGCCAACCGGGTGCTTTCCGCGGTCAATGAAGCGTTGAAGCTGCATGGCGGGCACGCCTCGGTCGGGTTGGTTTGCGTCCGGCCGGGTCAGCGCGTGCGAGCCGGTGCAGTAATAGAGAGTGCGAGTCGCTCGTTGCGCTCGGGCAGGCCCGAGATGATGGGCAAGCCCGCCTGAGCGTCGAGCTCTATCTCGCACGTCATGGCGAGACCGAGTGGAGCCTCAACGGAAGGCACACTGGCAAGACCGACCTGCCGCTGACGCCACAGGGTGAAGAGAAAGCGGCGGATCTGAGCGGCCGCCTCCAAAAGATCCAGTTCGACGCCGTGTTCTCGAGTCCGCTGCAACGGGCCAGGCGTACCGCCGAGCTCGCGGGCTTTCCCAAGCCGCAGCTGACGGCGCTGCTGCGCGAGGTCGATTACGGCGAGTACGAGGGCATGACCAGCAAGGCCATTCGTGAATCACGGCCCGACTGGGAGCTGTACCGCGATGGAAGCCCCGGCGGCGAGACACCAGCGCATATCTACGCGCGAGCGATCGGCTTCATCAACCTGGCATCGGGCGCCGGCGGCCGGGTGCTGGCTTTCTCGCACGGCCACTTCCTTCGCGCGGTCGCCGTCGCCTGGATGCGATTGGACGTCAAGGCTGCATCGACCCTGGACCTCGACGTCGCCACGCTCAGCCTCCTGCGCAATGACGACAAAGGGCGCCTCCTGGCGATGTGGAAC
>DATCPW010000159.1:0-4118 GCA_036569865.1 Candidatus Dormiibacterota bacterium | reverse complement strand
CTCCTGATCCCGAGCTTGGCGACGAGCGAGCGATAGCGCTCGATGTCGGTGCCTCTCAGGTAGTTCAGCAGACGCCGTTGCTTGCCAACCAGGAGGAGAAGGCCGCGGCGCGAGTGGTGGTCCTTGGCGTGCGTTTTCAGGTGCTCGGTCAGCTCCCGGATGCGGGTTGTGGACAGCGCGATCTGGACCTCGGGTGAACCCGTGTCCTTATCAGCGCGCCTGTGCTCCGCGATCAGCTTGCCCTTGACTTCAGTCTCTATTGCCAAACCGAATACGAATTATACCCAGGCCAGGTTGCCGACCGTTTTAGGGCGATCGCTCAACTGACCCGTCAGAGCGCGGGTCTGCCCCCGCCCGCCAGGTGCCTGGACCGTCAACAAGGATGGCGTGGGCATGGCCGAGCGTGTGGTGCTTTGGAGGCATCAGCTCGATATTCAGGCCCGAGCGGCTCAGCTCCCCGGCGCCGGGGTAGTCGGCCTCGACCGAGATCTTCACCCCATCCGCCTGGACGCGCACCCGCGGTCGTGCTACAGCCTCGGCCGGCTCCAAGCCGTGGTCGACGAGGTTGATCAGGACCTGGGTTTGGAGCTGCGGCTGGCCATCCCCGCCCATCGACCCGAAGATCGCCCAGGGACGGCCATCGCGGGCGGCCATCGCGGGAATCAGCGTGTGCATGGTGCGCTTCTTAGGCTCGAGCCGGTTCACGTGCGCCGGATCCAGCTTGAAATAGCAACCACGGTTCTGGAGCAGCATCCCGGTGCCCTCGGCGACGATGCCCGATCCGAATCCGTACGCCACGCTCTGGATCAGCGAGACGAGATTGCCGTGCTCGTCTGCAGCGCAGAGGTAGATTGTGTCGCCGCCCTCGTGCATGTGTCCACTGGCGTCGGCGACCGCGCGCGTCGGGTCGAGGAACGGTTCCAGTGGCGCAGGCGAGAAGTCCGGGTCGGTGATATACCGGTTTCGCAGCGGATAGGTCTCATCACGGATCTTCTTGAACGCACCAATGAACTCTGCTCCCGGCTCGAGTGCGCGGCGATCGAATCGTCGAAGCCTGGCGAGCATGGCAAGCGCGGTCAGGCCTTGCGTCGGCGGCGGCAGCTCGTAGACGGTGAGGCCTCGATACTCGACAGTCACAGGGTCGACCCATTGCGAGTGGTGGGTGGCCAGGTCGAGCGCGGTGACAAATCCATCGCGCCGGCGCAGCGCCTCCGCGATCGCGGCGCCGACGGCTCCGCGATAGAAGGTGTTGATCCCTGTGCGGCCGATGTCGGTGAGCACAGATGCCAGGTCTGGATTGCGCAAACGCATCCCTGCCTCCATCGGCGGGTACAGAGCGTGTGCAGCAGGTTCGCGGCCGAGCAGGTCGGCTTCCTCTTTGAGATCGTCCGACAGGTGCCCTGTGATGATGTAGCCGTCGCGAGCAAGGAAGGCCGCCGGCTCGAGCACTGCCGCCATCCCGACCGTGCCATATCTTTCGAGCAGGCGGCCCCAGGCCTCGACCGTGCCTGGCACCGTCACGCTCAGCGGGCCCCTCTCGGGCATCTCTTCGTGTCCGCGCGACCTGACCTCTTCGATGGTGGCTAGCTCGCCCGAGCGCCCGGCTCCGATCAATCCCACCGGCGCCGAAGCGCCCGCGGGCCAGACGATCGCCATGAGGTCTCCGCCGACCGAGGTCATGTGTGGATAGACCACGCACAGCACAGCATCCGCTGCAATCGCGGCATCGATGGCGTTGCCGCCATCGCGCAGGATCTGTGCTCCCGCTTCGCCGGCAAGGCGATGCGGGGTGGCGATGACCCCCTTGGTCATCTGGACAGCCTATCGCGGAGTGATGAACTCGATAGCTCCAGGCTGAATCTCGAACAGCGCCGGGAGGAATCCGGGCTGTTCCCCATCGAGGTCGATGCGAACCTGTTCTGGTGACGTGACCGAGATGCGTTTGCCGTACATCAGCTCCATCTTTGGATTGTTCTGTTCAAGGTGTCTGCCGGCGGTCATGTCGCCAATCCCCCGAATGGTTTCAATCTTGCCGGCGTTGCCAATGAGGACAATGTCGAACACGCCGTCGGTCGGCGAAGCCGAGGGCGCGATGCGCATGCCGCCGCCGAAATACTGGCAGTTGGCAACGATCACCTGCTGCGCCTTCTTGAGCTCATGAGGGACCCCATCGATGACGACTGTCATCGGTTTGTTCTTCCATCCCAGAAGCGTGGTCAGTCCGATGATCTTGAAGGTCAGACCGCCAAGTGCCTTCGTACCCGTATTGACTCGGCGGACTACCTCTCCCCCATACCCCGCATCCGCGATGTTGATGAAGTGGCGGACGGCGGTCGTGCCCTCGTGTGACTGGTAGGTGACACACCCCGCGTCGAGGCGCCTCACCAGGCCGCTGGTGATCACCTGGACGGCGCTTTTGGTGTCTGGCGGGATTCGCATCGTGCGGCGGAAATCGCCGCCGGTCCCGAGCGGAACCATCGCCAGCTTCGACGTGGTCGGAATCGGCGCGCCATTGTGAAAGAAGCCGTTGACGACCTCGTTCAAGGTTCCGTCGCCACCGACGGCGACCACAACGGGTCGTGATTCTCTGACCGCCCGCTGCGCTATCTCTGTTGCTTCGAGCGGTCGTGTGGTCCTCGCCACCTCAAACTGCAAGCCCGCCGATGGCAGCCACGTTTCGACCGCCGACCACTCTCGCCCGGCCCTTCCCGCACCCGAGGCGGGATTGACTATGAACAGGACGGGAGCGCCCGGCCGGCCGCCTATGACAGGCCTCCCAACGCTCGGGGGTTGAGCGTTCGTGTTGGGTCGAGCCCTTCCTTGACCGCTCGCCAGACACGCATCCAACCGCCCATCTCGTCCGCAACCCATCGCGCACGTGCCTGGCCCGTGCCGTGGTGGTGGCTTATCGTCGCTCCGAGTCCAAGCGCCGCGGTCATTGCACCCTCCCATGCCCGGCCATATGCGGCGCGGGCCTCAGCCTCGGTGTCTGCGGATCCCCCAAACGAAAAATATGCGCAGCAGCCCTGCTCATATGCGTGGCTGAAATGGCATAACGCCAGACCACCGATCGCTATTGCGGACTTTACCTGGGCGTGAAGCTTTGGCAGCACAGTCCATCTCGCGGCCAGCTCGATCGTGTCTAGGTAGGCGCCGGGTGGTTCGAGGAACGCCTTGAGGCGCTCGGCGGACAGGCTGAACCGGTGGCTGTCCCAGTGCAGCCATGGCTGCTCCCCGAGATCCGCGGCGTCGCCTACTAACCGCTTCACTGCTTCCGCCTCGGCCGTGGCAACGTCGGCCAATCCCGCGGTGGCGACGACGAGGAGGCAGGCGTCGGCTGGCACGTCGTGGCCGTTGAACGCTGTGTCTTCGGCGTCGTACAGACGCATCACGAGCGGCCGGATGCCCGACTGCATCACTGCACGCATTGCCTCGAGGCCGGAGCCGAGGTCGCGGAACGCATATCCCCTCCCCACCACCGTCTCGGGAAGCCGGTGCACCCTCAGCTCGGCGCCGAGGATGACGCCGAGCGCGCCCTCGGACCCCAGCCAGAGCTGGTGCAGCGCCGGGCCTACAGCTGACCTCGGGCCAGGTCGAGGCGTGGCGAACGTGCCGTCAGGGAGTACGACTGCGAGCCCGAGCACCATGTCCTCGACGTTGCCGTAGCGACTCGACTCTTGGCCCGAAGATCGCGTTGCGAGCAGGCCGCCCACCGTCGTGCCCGGCAGAGAGCTCGGAAAGTGCCCGAGTGTGAGCCCAAGCTCGTTGAGGTGCTTTTCCAGAACGAGTCCGTTCACGCCGGACTCGCAGCGGCAGACCAGGTTTGTCTCGTCGAGGTCGAGGATGCGGTCGAATCCGCTCATGTCGAGCACGAGCTCGCCGGCCCGAGGCGCCAGCGCGCCGCACACGCCGGTACCGCCACCCATCGGAGTCACGGCCACATCGTTGGCTGTCGCCCATCGAAGGATTGCGATCACCTGCTCGCGCCCCGCGGGCCGAGCGACCAGGACCTTGGGGCGCTTGACGCCATCGCGCTCCTCCATGAGCCCGAGCGGCCAGTGGTCGCGCACCTCGCGCTCATCGAGCGCGGCGGAGCCGACGATCTTCTCGATCTCGGC
>DATCPW010000158.1:0-9386 GCA_036569865.1 Candidatus Dormiibacterota bacterium | reverse complement strand
CAGCCCCACGAGCTCTATGACCTCATCCCTTGGCCGGGGCGCCGGGTAATAGCCCCGGAACATATCGATCGTTTCGGCCACTGTCAGGTATGGATCCATGCCGGTTGACTGCAGGACGATGCCAACCTGGTCCTTCAGCTTTCGCTCACCCTTCGCGGGGTCCATTCCCAAGACCGAGACAGTTCCGGCGTCACGGTGGCGGAAGCCCTCCACGATCTCAACGGTCGTCGTCTTTCCGGCGCCGTTGGGTCCGAGCAGGCCGAAAACCTCTCCTTCTGACACAGTCAGATCGATGCCACGCAGGGCTTCGATGGGGCCATATGACTTCCGCAGGCCCCGGATCTCGATGGCGGCGGAGGTCACCGCTCAAGGCTAGCGACTTAGGCTTGTATGAGATGGCGAGCATATTCACTCGGATCATCGACGGCGAGCTGCCTGCCGATTTCGTTTGGAAAGATGACTTATGCGTGGCGTTTCTATCGAATCGCCCACTTCGACCTGGGCACACGTTGGTCGTGCCGCGTTCGGCCACTGACCACTGGATCGACCTGGAACCCGGCCTTCTCACCCACCTCGCAGGGACCGCCCAAAACATTGGCAAAGCGCAGATGGCCGTCTTCAAGCCGGGGAGGATCGGACTCATGCTCGTCGGGCTGGAGGTGCCGCACGTCCATTTCCACGTGGTGCCGATCCGAGGACCGCGTGACTTGGACTTCGACAACCAGGACCCAAATCCCGACCCGGCGATGATGAAAGCCGCCGGCGAATCGCTCAGGGAGGAGCTTCGCCGGCTTGGCGCCGCTGGAGCGCTCTAGGCCAGAGCCCGCGCCAGCTGGTCGATATGGAGCTCGAGGTGGCTGATAAGTGGCAGGCGTGCCACCTCCTCTGCAGTCATCGTTTCTCCCCCATCGACCTTCACCCCTCGTCGCATCGATGCGGCATCGGCGGCGCGAAGACCTTTGATGGTCCGCGCATGGTCTTCGAGGGCCATCCGAACCAGCTCCTTCGGCTCGATTTGCGCCATCTGCTCGTCCATCGCATCGCGAAGGCCGACGTTGTTGAGCAGGTCGAGCTCGGTCATCTTGCCGCTCGAAACCTTGTGGAAGATGACGCCGTAAAACTTCGACAGCACGACGATGTGTGCCAGCACTTCGTGTGCGCTCCAGGCTATTTGAGGGGGGACACCCTCCTGTGCGCCCCCCTGCTCGCCGTGGCCTGCGGTCACCAGCTGGCCGTATTCAGCCAGGCGTTCCGATGCCCTCTGCAGGCGATCAGCGAGCGCCAGCCTGTCGTGTTCGACCATCTCGTCGAGGAATCCCTGCAGGTCGGTCCCGGTGAACGCGGTGCTCTCGTTCTTCATGACGCTTCCAATCTATTAGACAATCGGGTGCATGTGTTACCCAGATGATGCCCGCCCGCCTCTGCCGCCGATCGGAGGAGCAGCCTCCGACCAGGGGGACATGGTCCTCACCGCCGCCGGCGGCAACCAGTTTGCCGCGTATTTCGCCCTGGCGGCAAAGCCGACCGGCGCGGGCATGGTCGTCATGCCCGACGTGCGCGGCCTTCATCACTTCTACAAGGAGCTCGCACAGCGATTCGCCGAGGCTGGCGTCGACGCGGTCGCCATCGACTATTTCGGCCGCACAGCGGGGATCGGTGATCGGGGAGAGAGCTTCGATTACAAGCCTCATGTGGAGAAGACGACCCCGGAGGGCATCAGCGCCGATGTTGCAGCGGCGGTGGCGCACCTGAGGTCGAAGGAGGGCGGCGCTGTCAATGCGGTGTTCACGGTGGGCTTCTGCTTTGGCGGCTCGAGCTCGTGGAACATGTCAGGGCTGGTGGACGGGCTCAATGGCTGCGTCGGCTTTTATGGCCGGCCGGAGCGGTCGCTGCCTTTTCTCTCAAAAATGAAGGCGCCGCTGCTTCTGCTCATCGCAGGCGCCGACTTCACTCCAACGGAAGCCTTCCATGACTTCGACAAGAAGCTGGCCGAAGCCAAGGTGCCGCACGAGATGCACATCTACGAGGGCGCGCCGCACAGCTTCTTCGACCGCGGCTTCGCCGAGTGGAAAGAAGCTTGCGACGACGCGTGGCGCCGCATGCTGGCGTTCATCAAGAAGAACAGCTAAGCCTCCATCTCCCTTTCGACTTGATGTCCTAAGCCGCCACCTGGCCGTATAGTCAGGGCCATGGCGAGAATGGCCACCCGGTCCAAGCCGCCGCCTCAGCTGCCCGCCGCCTTGGTGGCCGAGCTCGAGCGGCGCCGCGCCGGCATGGCGCGCCATATGGCACGGGCGGTGGTGACCCTGGTGCGCTGGGACAACTCCACCGGCGTTCCGCCTCAGCGCTCCGCGATCGCCAAGGCGTGCGAGGCCGGCCTCGACCTGTTCCTGGCCACTGCGCGCGAGGCGCGTCCCGCCACCGCTGAGGAGCTTCGGCGCGTGGCCCAGCTGGGCATCCTGCAGGCTCGCAGCAGCCAGTCGGTGGAGCCGATCCTGAACGCGTATCGCATCGCTGCCCGCGTGGCGTGGGACGCGATTCTCGCGGCTTGGCGGGGTCACCCGGAAGCGACCCCGGAGGCGATCATGCTCACCGCCAACTACGTGTTCGGCGCCCTGGACCAGGTTGCCGCGGAGGTGACCAAGACCTACCTGAACGCCCGCGAGCACCACATGCAGCGCGGCACCCGCGCGCGCGCTCGCCTGTTCCACGCGTTGATCAGCGACAACTTCGATTCCGAGCTGGAGCTTCAGAAGCAGGCGCTGGCCCTGAACATGCCGATCGCTCCCGCGGGCTACGTCGCGGCGGTCTGCAAGCTCGTCATCGGCACCCGCGACGGCGAGCAGGGCGGAGAGGGCCTGGCCGAGGTCGCGGCGTCATTGCCTCTGCCGCGAGGCGCGATCTATCACGCCACCGATCCAACCACCCTCGTCATCCTCTGGCCGGCCGAGTCGGCGGCCGATGCCGAGGGCGCGCGCCAGCTCGTCATGAGCCTTCAGAAGGAGGCGGTCAAGCGGTCCGGTGCGGCGCGTGCCCGAGTTCGCGCGGGCATCGGCGGCTACCACGCCGGCTTGCGTGGGATCGCGGGCTCGTACCTCGAGGCTCAGCAAGCGATCGAGGTCGGACGCAAGCTCCGACCCGATGCCGTGGCGCACAGGCACGACGAGCTCATCCCGCAGCTCGTGCTGGCGCAGAACCCGCGGCTGGCCGAACGTTTCGTGGTCCACAGCCTCGGGCGACTGCTCGATGCCAAGACTCGCAATCGCGAGCAGCTGCTCGAAACGCTTCAGGCGTACGTGGTGGAAGGGTCGGTAAAGGACGCGGCAGCCGCGCTCAAGCTGCACAGGCACACGGTGCTCTACCGGCTGGACAAGTTGCGAGAGCTCCTGGGCGCCGACCTGGACACCCCCGCCAGCCGCCTACGCTTGCAGCTTGCGCTGGATCTTCGCAAGCTGCTTTAGGCCTCGAATTGGACTTTATGTCCAAACAATGGGTCCAGTTTTCCCACAAGGCGCCAATGTGGATAGGCCCTGGCGTCGGTATCCTCAAGTCGTGACAAACAACTCCAACGGTTCCAACGGTCGGCGCGTGGTCGTGACTGGGATGGGCTTCGTCACCCCGATCGGCAACGACCTCGAGACCGTGTGGTCGAACCTGGTCGAAGGGGTGTCAGGCATCGGCCAGATCACGCATTTCGATACCACCAACTTCGATACCAAGATCGCCGGCGAGGTCAAGGGCTTCAATCCCGAGGATTACATGGATAGGAAGACGGCCCGCCACATCGGCCGCTACTGCCAGTTCGCCCTGGGCGCCTCGAAGCAGGCGCTGGCTCACGCGGGTCTCGATCCCGCCGAGATGGACCCTGACGACGTCGGGGTGATCGTCAGCTCCGGCATCGGCGGGATGGAGGAGATCGAGAAGAGCCACACCCAGCTGATGGAGCGAGGGCCGAAACGAATCAGCCCCTTCACGGTGCCGATGATGATCGCCGACATGGCGGCCGGCATCGTGGCCATCCACTGCCATGCAGGCGGGCCTAACTACGCCATCGTCAGCGCTTGCGCCTCCGGCTCTCACGGAATCGGGGAGGCCTCGGAGATCATCAAGCGCGGTGACGCGGTCGCGATGCTGGCCGGTGGCTCCGAAGCCACAATCACGCCGCTGACGATGGGCGCCTTCTGTCAGATCAAGGCGGTGAGCGAGCGCAACGACGAGCCTGAGAAGGCTTGCCGGCCGTTCGATCTCGGCCGTGATGGTTTCGTGATGAGCGAGGGCTCGGTGATGCTCGTGCTCGAGGAGATGGAGCACGCGAAGAAGCGTGGAGCGAAGATCTATGCGGAGATCGCCGGCTACGGCGCCAGCGCCGACATGTACCACTTCACAGCGCCACAGCCCGAGGGCAAAGGTGCGATCCGGGCCATGCGCCGTGCGCTCGAGAAGAGCGGAGTCGAGCTGACCGATGTCGGATACATCAACGCGCATGGCACCTCGACCAAGCTGGGCGACCTCGCCGAGACCAAGGCCATCAAGGCAGTCTTCGGCGACCACGCCTACAAGCTCGCAGTGAGCTCGACGAAGTCGGTACACGGTCACCTGCTCGGAGCAGCGGGCGCAATCGAAGCAGCGGCTTGCGTGCTCGCCCTCGACAGAGGTCTTCTGCCGCCGACGATCAACCTCGACGACCCCGACCCTGAGTGCGACCTCGATTACGTTCCCAACAAGGCGCGCAAGAAGGACATCAAGGTGGCTGTGTCGAACTCGTTCGGCTTCGGCGGCCACAACGCAACGCTCGTGATCAAAGGCCCTGAGGCCAACTAGGAGAAATACGTATGGCAACCCCACTCGATTTCAAGGAGCTTCAGGAGCTCGCGGCGGAGATCCTGGGCATCGAACCCGACCAGGTGCAGCTCGAGAAGAGCTTCGCCAAAGACCTCGCGGCCGACTCGCTCGACCTCGTCGAGCTCATCGCTGCCGTTGAGGACAAGTACGACGTCGAGCTTTCCGAGGAAGAGCTCGAGAAGATGAAAGTCATCGGCGACCTCTGGAAGTTTCTGGAGCAGAAGACCGCCGAGCGGCTGGAGGCTTAGGTGACATGGCGATAACGACCGCGTATCGCACGCGTTCCGGAGCTGTCCCGCTGCGCTCGTTCAAGACGAAAGGCCGGCATAGCGCGATTGCCGGCATGGGCGTTTACGCCCCGGAAAAGGTGATCACGAACTTCGACCTCGAGAAGATGATCGACACCTCGGACCAGTGGATCACCGAGCGGACCGGCATCAGGACTCGTCACATCGCCGAGCCCGGCACCACGACGCTCGAGCTCGCGACCAAGGCCGCCCGCGCCGCCCTGGATGCCGCCGGCATCACCGCCAACGACCTCGACATGATCCTGGTCGGCACATCGACGCCGGACGGTCCGTTCCCGTCGATCGCATGCCGCATCCAGGATGAGTTGAACGCGCCCGGAGCCGTGGCGTGGGACATGCTCGCCGCGTGCACCAGCTTCATGTATGGGCTCGCGACAGCCGATTCGTTCATCGCCACCGAGCGGGCCGACAACGTGCTCGTCATCGGCGCCGAGGTGCTGTCCCGGATGCTCGACTACACAAGCCGTGGCACTGCCGTGATCTTCGGCGATGGCGCCGGGGCTGCCGTCGTAAAACCCGCGCCCAACGGGGCAGGCTTCCTGTCCTGGTGCCTTGGCAGCGATGGACGCGGCTACTTGCAGGTCACGGCCGGCAACAAAGAATTTGGTGCGTACGCCGCCAAGGACCCTAAGCCGATCATCGAGATGGAGGGCCCCGACGTATTCAAGTTCGCAGTCGACATCTTCATCCGCCAGGCAAACGAGGTTTGCAATGCGGCAGGAATCTCGATGGAGGACATCGACCTCTGGGTTCCTCACCAGGCCAATTTCCGGATCATCGACGCCGCCGCCCGCCGCATCGGGCTGCCGATCGAGAAAGTGGCGATCAACATCGATGAGTACGGCAACACATCGAGTGCTTCCATCCCGATCGCTCTCGAAGAAGCGATCCGAAAGGGCCGCGTCAAGACCGGCGACCACGTGTTGCTCGCGGGCTTCGGCTCCGGCCTGACGTGGGGCGCCAGCCTCCTAAAGTGGGTGTAAAGCTCACAGGCCCAATCGCGCTTCTGTTTCCGGGTCAGGGCGTGCAGAAGCCTGGGATGGGGAAGAACCTTCATGACCGGTATCCGGCGGCCCGCCGCGCATTCGAGCGCGCCGAGGAGGTCCTGGAGATGCCGATCCGGAGGCTGTGCTTCGAGGGTCCGGTGGAGGAGCTCAACCGCACCGACATCATTCAGCCTTGCGTCATGACGGTCAGCTGGGCGGCGTACGAGGTCTGGCGCGAGAGCTACGGCCTCGAGAACGTCCAGGTCACGGCCGGGCACAGTCTTGGTGAGATCGCCGCCCTTGCCGCCGCCGGTTCCATTCCTTGGGAGACCGCGCTTCTGGTAGTGAAGGAGCGAGGCAGGATCATGGCCCAGGCCGCTCATGAGCAACCGGGAGGCATGATCGCCATCGTCGACCTCAACGAGGAGCAGGTCGAGGCGGTCCGCGCGGAGGCCTCCAAGAAAGGCCAGCTGTGGGTCGCCAACCGGAATGCCGATGTGCAGTTCGTGCTGTCGGGTGAGGTCGCCGCCGTGCAAGAGGCTGAGAAGCTGGCGCTGGCAGCAGGCGCGCGTCGCGCCCTGATCCTCACGATTCCGCTGCCCGCGCACACGCCTTTGATGGCGAAGGCGGCGGCAGCCTTCCGAAAGGTGGTCGACAAGCTCCCGCTCAAGGCACCTTCGATCCCAATCCTCGCCAACGCCTCCGGCGAGGCGATGCGCACCGTCGCGAGCCTGCAAGAGGAGCTGCGGCAGCAGATGCTCCGCCAGGTCGACTGGGCGCGCACGATGGTGTCGATGCGGACGATGAAGGTGCGCACTGTGGTCGAGCTCGGGCCGGGCCGCGTGCTGGCAAGCCTGGCCGCCAAACACATCCCTGGAGTGGACACGTGGAACGCCGAGGAGCTGTTCATCGATTTCGCGGACGCGACACCCGCGTGAGCGATCTCGAAGGAAAGGTAGCTCTCGTCACAGGGGGCGGTAAGGGCATCGGCCGTGCCATCAGCCTGGCCCTCGGCGCCATGGGCGCCAAGGTGGTCGTCAATTACCGGTCCGACAAGACCGCAGCCGAAGAGACAGCGGCGTCACTCCCCGGCGGAACAGCGCACAAGGCTGACGTCGGCGACCCGGCGCAGGTGGAAGCTATGGTGAAGGCGATCGGCCGCGTCGACATCCTCGTCAACAACGCCGGGGCAGTGCGCGACAAGCTGCTCATTCAGATGGCGCCGGCGGATTGGGAAGAGCTAATCCGCACGGACCTGATGTCGGCCTTCGCGACCACTCGGGCCGCGATCATGTCGGGCATGATGCGGGCGCGCTGGGGCCGGATCGTCAATATCTCGTCGATCGTCGGACTCACCGGCAATGCGGGCCAGTCCAATTACGCGGCTGCGAAAGCGGGCCTCATCGGTTTCACCAAATCGGTGGCTCGCGAGTACGGTTCCCGCAACATCACATGCAACGCGGTTGCTCCGGGGTACGTGCGGACAGAGCTCACCTCCGGATCGCTCACTGACGCGATGGTCGGAGAGCTGGTCAAGGCGACGCCGATCAAGCGGGAAGGAACCGCAGACGACATCGCCGCGATGGTGGCCTTTCTGTGTTCGGATCGAGCCGGCTTCATCACGGGCCAGGTGATCGCAGTCGACGGAGGCCTCAGCCTCTGATGGTTGCTGCGAAGAAGCCCGCTGAACTGCGGATCTCGGGGGGCAAGCTGCCCCCCATCGCGCTACCCACCAACTGCCCAGGGTGCGGAGTCGGCCTCGACCTCGAGGAGCTTCGGCGGCATACCTACGTGTGTATGTCGTGTGGGCACCACTTCCGCATGGGGGCTGATGCATGGATCGCCCTGATCGCCGACCGCAGCTCGTGGAAGGAGCGATATGGAGACGTTCGCTCCCACGACCTTCTCAACTGGAAGGTGCCCAAGCCGTACCAGGAGACGCTCGAGCAGCTTCGCGACGAAGGCTTGAACGAAGCAGTCCGCACGGGCACCTGCACTCTGGGCGGCCGGGAGGTGTGGCTGGCAACCTTCGATTTCCGATTCGTCGGCGGAACGCTGTCGATAGTGGCCGGCGAGCGCCTGGCGCGTGGCATGGAGCAGGCGGCAGCGTCGGGATTTCCCTACTTGCTGGTCGCAGCTTCTGGCGGCGCCCGGATGCAGGAGGGGGTGCTGGCGCTGATGCAAATGGCCAAGGTCAATGCCGCGGTGGGTCGCCTGGACGCAGCCGGTGTCCCGTACTTCTCGGTGCTCACCGACCCGACCTTCGGCGGCACCGCCGCATCGCTTGCGTTGCTCGGCGACATCAACATTGCGGAGCCGGGCGCCGCCATCGGCTTCACAGGTCCGCGGGTGATCAAGCAGGCCACTTACGCCGACCTCCCTCCGGGGTTCCAGAGCGCGGACTTCCAGCTGGCGCGCGGGCAGGTCGACATGGTGGTGGCGCGGCCCGAGCTTCGGCGCTTGCTCGCCCACCTCCTCGAGATGTATCCATGAAGCTGCACGGTCGCCGTCCGGAGGAGACGACGCTCACCGTCTGGCAGGTGGTGGAGCTTGCCCGGCACCCTGACCGCCCTTACTCCCTCGACTACATCAAACGGATGGCGCCCGACTTCGTCGAGATGCACGGCGACCGGATCTCCGGCGATGACCCCGCACTCACCGGTGGGGTGGGGACTTGGCACGACAGAACGACGATGTTCCTTGGCCATCAGAAAGGTCGCAGCCTCAAGGAGAGGGTGGCTCGGAACTGGGGGATGATGCACCCGGAGGGTTATCGCAAGGCCATACGGCTCGCCCAACATGCCGCCAAATTCAACTTTCCGATCGTCTCGTTGATCGACACGCCCGGCGCTTATCCCGGCGCCGGCGCCGAGGAGCGCGGGATTGCGTCGGCGATCGCCAAGGCGATCATGGAATGGTTCCGCATTCCCGTGCCCATAGTGGCTGCAGTCATCGGCGAGGGTGGCAGTGGCGGGGCGCTCGGGATGGGCGTCGCAGACCGTGTGATCATGCTCGAGAACTCGATCTACTCGGTGGCCTCTCCGGAGGCCGCGGCCTCGATCGTGTGGCGTGACAACACTCGCAAGGTGGAGGCGGCGGAGCAGCTCCAGCTCACCTCGCGCGACCTGCTGGCGATGGGCGTCGTCGAGGAGGTGGTGACGGAGCCCGAAGGCAGCGCCCGCCTGGATTACGAGGCCACGGCCGCGGCGCTCGACGAGGCTCTGTACCGCCATTTGCAGCCGCTCCTGGC
>DATCPW010000157.1:0-6799 GCA_036569865.1 Candidatus Dormiibacterota bacterium | reverse complement strand
CGAGATGCTGAACCTGGCCGACCAGAGGCTGATGCCGCCCGTCCTTTCGGTGGCCATCAACAAGGTGATCGAGGAGTCGCCCGAGGTCACCGTCCTGGCGCAGGCGAAGCCCGGCTCCGTGATGGAGGCGATGGACGCCCTGTACGAGATCCAGGACAGCCTGATGTACAACCAGATCGAGGACGAGTAAGCCTCCTCGACCGCTAGCGATTGCAAACAGGGCCGGGTTCGATTAGAACCCGGCCCACTCTATTTATTGGACTTGAGCCAGGCATCGGAGAGACTGTCCGATCCAAAGGCCGCCTTGGCGATGAACGCGCTGGCTCCAGATGCGGCGATTCGCGTTGCGAAGTCCTCTCGGTCGTAGGTCGAAAGAAGAAGGACGACGACCTCGGCCCGCTCGGCCTTTATCCGGCGACTTGCCTCGAGCCCATCGATACCGGGCAAGTGGATATCCATCAGAACGAGGTTCGGGCGCAGTCGCCCGGCCGCCACGACGGAGTCCTCGCCAGTCTCGGTTTCACCCACGACCTCGAAGCCATCGGTCGCGTTGACGACCTCGCGGGCCGCGGCGCGAAAGGCTTCCTGGTCATCGCATATCAAGACTTGCACAGGCATGCTTCGTCCGCAGCGTAGCCCTCGAGGCTGCACCTGCCAAAGGTGCCTGCACCATAGCTGAGGTGGGGCCAGCCCTATCCTGTGCGCGATGCCGATCAGGGTCGTGCTTGCCGATGACAGCTTCATCGTCCGCGAGGGCGTACGAGAACTACTCCAGTCCGTAGCCGAGCTCGACCTCGTGGCGACATGCAGTGATCTGGACTCACTGCAGGCGGCGATTGACCGAGAACATCCCGACGTCGTGTTGACGGATATCAGGATGCCGCCGACCAACACGGATGAAGGCATCCGGATCGCGGAATCGCTGAGAACCAGCGCACCGTCAATTGGCGTCGTAGTGCTCAGCCAGTACGCCGACGCCGAGTACGCGCTGGCGCTGCTCGATAAAGGCGCCGCCGGCCGTGCTTATTTGTTGAAGGAGCGGGTGTCGGATCTGGACCAGCTTGTCAACGCCATTCGGGAGGTCGCGCGTGGCGGTTCCGTGGTCGACGCCAGGGTGATCGAGAACCTCATCTCATCCCGCTCCCGTAACAAACGCTCAGCGCTCGCCGATCTGACGCCGCGGGAAGAAGAGGTTCTTGCCGCCGTAGCGGAGGGGAAAAACAATGCCGCCATCGCAGAGGCACTCCACCTCACCGGTGGGGCGGTCGAGAAGCACATCAGCTCGATCTTCTCCAAGCTCGGGCTGAGCGAGGAACCGGACGTCCACCGCAGGGTCAAGGCAACTCTCATTTACCTGGCGGAAGAGCGGGAACCCGAAAAGCGGTAACGAGCTCCTGGCGGCCTTTAACCGGCGTGGGGCCGACCTGCTCAGCCTGAGGCCTGCGGCCAAGGGCTGCATACGTCGCCTCGCTGAGCACGGTCTCCCCGCACGATGCGAACTGCTGTAGGCGCTGCGCGAGGTTGACCGCGTCACCCACCACTGAATACTCGGCGCGCTCCTCGCTGCCGATCAGCGCCGCCGCGACCAAGCCGGTCGACAGGCCGACGCCGAGCTCAAAAGCCGGCAGTCCGGCCGCCTCCCACCGGCCGTTCAGCTCCCGCTGAGCACCGTGCATTGCGATGGCGGTGCGGAGCGCACAGTCGGCGTCGTCGGCAAGCGGTTCGGGTGCGCCGAACACAGCCATCACGGAATCGCCGACGAACTGCATGACGGTGCCGTGCTCGGCGAGGACTGCATCGCTCGCCACTGTGCGATGCTCCTTCAGCTGACCGGCCAGGCGGCTCGGATCGGAGATCTCTGCGATTCCCGAGTAACCGCGAACATCAGAGATCAGGACTGTCACGACCAATCGCTGGATTTCACCGATTGCATGACCACGTTGTCGGAGGCGGTCTGCGATACCGCCCGGCAGCAGGCGGCTGAGCATCGCACCCTGCTCCTCGCGATCCACGATGGCCTGGTGCAGGCGGCGCAGGTTGCGAAGTCCCGCTTCGCCGCCGCCGGTGGCCTGCTTAGCCAGCTTGAAGAAAAGTTGCTCGACCGACGCAGCGATGTCGGCACCGGTGGTCCTTCGTTTGATCGCGATCGCCTTGATGGGCCGACCTTCGGCCACCCATGCGAGGAGTTCCTCCTCCACCGGTGACAGGTCCGCCTCGCCGAGGGGCCGGACCATCGCTTCCACAATTTTGGGATCGAGGAGCGAGCCGCCGCTGCTCACGGTGCGGATCGCTCTGGCCAGCTGATCGCCCGCGGCGACGCCGTCCTTTAGAAGGTATGCGCAGCCGGATGCACCCTCGCTGAGCAGGGCAACTGCGTATTCGGGGTCGTCGAATTGAGAGAGGATGACGATCCCCGTGCCAGGGTGACGCTTGCGCACCAGCTGCGCGGCGTCGATTCCCTCGCGCTGGAACGTGGGCGGCATCCGGATGTCGGTAACGATCACATGTGGCGCGAGCTCCTCCGCACGCGCGACCAGCTCGGCATAATCGCCGGCGACGCCGACGACGTCCACATCATCAGTCGTCGCCAGTAATGCGCGCAGCCCTTCGCGCACGATGAGACTGTCGTCGGCCAGCAGAACGCTGATCCGCCCCATGCCCGTATTGGACGTTCCGATTCACGTTCGGGCAAGGCAGCCAGCGTCATAGATGGAGGGCGGCTGGCCCCAGGCAAAAGACGCCAGCGGGCACCATCGACCACCCCGACCTGCGGCCTTACGTTGCGGTACGGAGGTTGACCAAATGAAATTCGAAAGTTCAGTTACGGCGGTTTCCTGGATCCCCTTTGAGGCTGTTAATGGATTCCTTGCAATGCCCTTCGATATGGGCCTGGCCCATTACGACGATCCTCTTCCCGCCCGACTCGACGACTTGGACGACTGGCACCGCAAGGATCTTTTCCGCGAGTGCAATGAGCTGAAGGGCTGGATCGAGGTCGAAGACGGAACGATTGCCGCTTGGGGGCAGCATGGCGGCGGGCGCATTGGCGTGACTCGCTTGAAGATCGGTCCAAAGACACTGACGGTCAAGGCCAAGGCGATGCCTGACATCCGTCCCGAGCCTGTCGTGACAGAAACCTATGTCCGCTTCACCCAGACGTGCGGCGGCCGCACCGGCGTGCCGGCTCCACGACCAGTCAGCCGCAAGCCGCTGTTCCAGATCGATTCAGCGGTGGCGTGGACGACTCTCTCTTTGACGATCTATGCCGACGGCCACTCCGAGCGCGAGCTCGTCGGAGCCAGCTGCTTTCCGCGTCACTGGATTTATGACGATGCCGGCGAGCTCATCACGCAGACGGGCGTGACCGACTTCAGCACGTGGATCAACGACGCATTCGGCGAGCGCACTCCATGGGGCACGTACGACTCTCCGGCAATGGTCCAGCCGGTGGAGAGTGCGCTCGAGCGCGAGCTCGGGGCGATCATCGTCGGCGGCGCCAAGGAGAAGAGCCGCGCGATCCAGCAGGGCAACACCCTTATCGAGCAGGGCGCGGCCGGCGACGAGATGTTCTTGGTGCTCGACGGCATGTTTGCGGTCGAGGTCGACGGCCAGCCGGTCGCGCAGGTGGGTCCGGGCGCGATCGTCGGAGAGCGGGCGCTGGTCGAAAAAGGCTCGCGGACGGCGACGCTCCGCGCACTTACAGCCTGCCGAGTCGTTCCAGTGCCGCGCCGCTACGCGGACGACAGGGAGCTTTCGGAAATCGCGCGTGGCCACCGGCGGGAGGAGGCCCGATAATGCGGCCATCCATGGACGGCCCGATCGTCCAGGCGGTGCGCCTCCGCAAGGTCTACCGGGGCGCCAACGAGGTCGAGGCCCTGCGCGGTATCGATATCGAGGTCGAGCGAGGCGAGATGGTTGCCATCGTCGGCCCCTCCGGCTCCGGCAAGACGACACTTCTCAACTGCCTTTCCGGCCTCGACGCTTTTGACGGCGGCAATGTGATTGTTGACGGCCAGGACCTCTCCGCCATGTCCGACCGCGCCCGCACCGCCTACCGCCGCGACCACATGGGCTTTGTCTTCCAGGCCTTTAACCTGCTGCCCGTTCTTTCGGCAGTCGAGAACGTGGAGATTCCCCTTCTCCTCCAGAACCTCAACTCGCGTGACTCCCGCCGGCGCGCGCTGGAGATGCTGGAGACATTGGGGCTGGCCCACCGCGCGAATCACCGTCCGGACCAGCTCTCCGGAGGGGAGCAGCAACGGGTTGCTGTTGCGCGGGCATTAGTTCACAAGCCCGCGGTAGTCTGGGCTGACGAACCGACCGGCAACCTCGATACCGAAGTCACGCAGGTCATCGTCGAGCTCCTTGTGCGTATGAACAAGGACGGCCAGACCATCGTTCTCGTCACCCACAACCCGCAGGTTGCCGAGCGCGCCCGCCGCACACTGCATATGCGTGACGGCCGCATCGAGGTAGCGAGCGCCTTGCGCGTGGGAGCGGTCTGATGAGCGTGGGCGCAGTCGTGATCGGGCTGTTCGTGCTGGCGTACGCGGCGCTCTTCGTGCTCGCCTTACGCCGGCCCCTTTTGGCCCGCTTGGCGCTGCGCGAGGCGGTGCGGCGGCCTGGACAGTCGGCAATTGTGGTGCTCGGCCTGATGGTCGGAACCGTGGCCATCTTCTCGAGTCAGGTCATGGGCGATTCCTTCCGCGAGTCCCAGACGCAGGAGGCATATCTTGCCTGGGGCCACGTCGACATGGTCGCCGCTGACGGAGGCCGCTTCTTCGACCCCGCCATAGCCTCCAAGCTGGCCACCGATCCAGGACTGAAGTCTTCGCTGGCCGGCGTGCAGGCAGGGGTCGAGCTTCCAAGCTCGGTGGTCGATCTCGATCGCGGCAATGCCAAGCCGTTGGTCACGTTGGTCGGATTCGACCCGGCCACGCAAGGCCCCTTCGGCAGCTATGTGCTCACCGATGGAAAGACCACGCTGGGTCAGGATCTGGCCTCTGACCAGGTGCTCGTGTCCGCCTCGCTGGCCAGCGCCCTGGAGGCGCGGACGGGTGACCGGCTCCGTATCACCGTCGGTCGCAACCAGGTGGTCGAGCTCCGCGTGGCGGGCATCGCGCGAGCCGAGGGGCCTGGCGCCTACACCCTTAGGCCGGCGCTTTTCACTCCGATCGCCAACCTGGGGCCACTGCTCGGCGGGCAGGGTATCAACGTCATCCGTCTGGCGGCTCCAGGCGAAGGCCAGGCCGAGCTGGACCGGGCACGTGAGCTGGCGCCCAAGGTACGCGCAGTGCTGCGAACAATTGCGGGCGGAACGAGCCTTGCATTGCGGGAAGCGAAGAGCTTGGACGTCAACGCCATCATCAAGCAGACAGAGTCAGACAGAAGCCTTTTCGCAGGCCTGAGCCTGTTGGTCGCCCTGGCCGGGGCCGCGCTAGTGGTTAACCTCGGGCTTGCCCTGGCTGAGGAGAGGCGCCCGCGCCACGCCGTGCTCCGAGCCCTCGGACTCGGCCGCTCCGGAATGGTGACCCTGTCAGTGCTGGAGGGCGCTCTTTACAGCCTGGTCGCCGTCATCGCGGCACTTGCCCCCGGAGCGGTCATCGGTCTTGTCATAGTCCGAGCCCTGGAGGGCGGCAGCCTGCTGTACACCCGCCCGCTGGAGGCTCGCGGCGGGCTAGTTCTGTACACGATTACGCCAGGTTCGGCGGGCCTATCGGTCGCGGTCGGGGCCCTGGTCGTGCTGGCAACGCTGTTCGCCACGTCGATCCGAAGCTCTCGCATGCAGATCTCGTCGGCGATCAGGAACCTGCCTGAGCCGGCAAGCCGGCGCAGGCGATCGATCTGGAGGACTGTGTTCCTGGCCGGACTCGGCGTGGCCTCGATTGCGGCCCTGGTGCCCGGCAACCTTTCCATCCGATTGGTCGGCGGGGTGGGCCTCGTGGTCGTGGCTGCAGCGCTGGTCGGTAGCCGGATCTCGGGCCGGCTGCGGGCCACCTTGACCGGAGCCGCCCTGAGCGTGTGGGCAGCTGCCACGATTGTCACAGCCGCATCTTCGTGGGGCTGGGATCCCCTAGTCATCGGCCTCGGCGCCCTCGTTGCCGTCTTTGGGCTCAGCCTGATCGTGGCGGCCAACCTTCGTATTCTCGAAATACCGGCAGGCATGCTTCAGGGCGGGGCCCGGGCGACGCTGAGGCCGTCTCTCGCCTACCTCACGCGGCGGCCCCTACGAGCCGGCCTGGGCATCGGCGCCTTCGCGCTTGTGCTGGCCCTGATGACAACTTCCTCGGTGTTTGTCGCGACCTACCTCGGGCAGTCCCGCAGCACCCTGAGTGAGTACGACATACGCGTCACGGCGCCGACGACGTCCGGTGTCACGATTCCCGATTCGGTGCGGCCGGAGATCCTCAGTGACGTCGCCATGCCAACCCGGCCCTATCGAGGAGAGGTGATCGTGAGCACAAACCCCAGCAAGCCGCTGGAGGATGTCTACCTGCCCCTCTACTCGCTCAGCCCCGCCCAATTGGCGGCTGGACCATTCCAGCTGGCCAGTCGGGAGGGCCGATTCAAGAGCGACGCCGAGGTATGGGCGGCCATGGCGCAAGACCCTCACCTTGTCGTGACACCCACCTACGGGACTTCCGGGATAACGATAACGTTGGCGGGACCGAACGGGCCGGTGCACTTTCGCGTGGCGGGCAGCATAAAGACCCTGGGTCTCTGGGGCCTGGCCGGCTCTGAGGCCGCGATGGCGCCCTTCGCCACGCTGCCGGTCGGCACCACCATCCTCGCCAAGACG